>JALGSS010000582.1 GCA_029821745.1 Candidatus Zipacnadia bacterium | reverse complement strand
CCTGGACACCCGCCGGGTGGACTTCGGGATCAACAACCTCGCCTTCCCCCGGGACGAGATTCAGCACGTCATGTGGATGGGATATCCCAACGATTTCGTGGGGCCGATGATGGCCGAGGAGTTCAGCCGCAATGGTGTGGACTCGTTCTACGATGGCGGGAACGTGGGCTACGGCCCGTATGCGAACCAGCGATGGCTGCCGTATTCAACCCGCTTCACCGATGCGAAGACCGACTGGTATCAACTCAAGCCCACCCGGGAGCCCGATGATATGGTGCGCTCCCCATGCCTGACCAACCCGACGTACCGGGACGAGGTCCGCGACACCCTCACGAAGGTTGCGACCTGCGGCCTGCGGTACGGTGTGTCCGATTTCACCCTGGGCGACGAGAACATGTTCGTGTCGGGCCGATATGACCTGTGCCTGTCGGACACGTGCGTCGCGGATTTCCGGCGCTGGGCGAAGGACGTGTACGGGACGCTGGAGGCGTTGAATGCCGAGTGGGGCAGCAACTTCACGGACTGGAGCGCAGTGGAACCCCAGACCCTGGCGCAGGCGAAGGCCGCGGGCAATCTGGTGCCCTGGGTGGATCATCGCCTGCACATGGACAGCGTGTGGGCGGGCATCCACGACTTCTCACGCGGGGTGATCAAGGAGGTCGTGCCCCACGCGCGGGTGGGATACGAGGGCTCCGACACCCACGTGAGCACCTGGTCCGCCGCGGACTACTGGAAGCTGGCGCAGGCGATGGACCTGAACAATATCTACTACCGGGACTTCCTCTCGCTTGCGGTCAAGGACTTCGCGTCGCCCGACATGCTGCTGGGGGCCGGGTGGTTCGGCGGCTACGCGGGCAACCGCAACGAGCTTTTCATGCGCTGGTTCCCGTGGCGCACGCTGTTCAAAGGAGCCAACAGCTTCTGGGTCTGGTGCGGGTACGGCAACCCGGGCTCGGTGATGGCCTATGACGTGTCGCTGTATCCCTTCTTCCAGGCGGCCTGCCGGGAGATAGACCAGATCAAGCGAGGCCCGGGGAAGCTACTCATGAACGCCGAGCGGCAGCACGACGGCATCGCGCTTTTGTGGTCGGCGCCCAGCCTGCACGTGGGCACGGCCACGGCAGGCTTCCCGGACCTGGAAAGCACCCTCAACAGCGTGGTGAAGGTACTGCATGACACCGGACTCGAGGCGCGGGTGCTCTCGTACGGGGAACTGGCCGCGGGCAAGCTCAATAACCGAGATTTCCGGGTCCTGGCGCTGCCGGGGGCGCTTGCCTTGTCCCGGGCGGAGATCGAGGCGATCCGCAGTTTCGTGGCGGGCGGTGGCACAGTCGTCGCGGACCTGCGCCCGGGCGTCACCGACGAACACGGAAAGCCCTACGAGGATTGGCCCCTTGCGGACCTGTTCGGCGCGGAGCTCTCCGGCCCGTTCAATGCTGATAGCGGCGATCTGACCCTTAACAATACGCAGTTCGGGGCGGTCACCTACGACACGGCTGTGACCGGCGCCGGCGCGGGACAGATCGGCGAGAGCCCCGTGATGCTGACCAACACGGTCGGCCAGGGGCAGGCGATCCTCCTGAACTTCTCGCTCAAGGGCTACCTGTCCCTGCCGAAGGTTGCCGGCTCTGAGTTCGCGGGATGGAGTGAGGGCGCGGGGTACCGCCAGTTCATGTCGGGCTTGATGAAGCGCGCGGGCGCGACTCCTGAGATCACCGTCACCCCCCACGCGCCGAGGGTCGAGATTTCCCGTTTCTCCCAGGGCCCTGCGGAGTACGTGGGCATCATCCAGTCTCTGCCCCTGGACGCGATCCAGTACACCAACCACCCCAACCAGCGCCCGCGCCCCAAGGCGGTCACCATCAGATTCGGCACCCGCGGGCACGTGTACGACATGCGCGCGGGCCGCTACCTGAGCGAGAGAGACAGCATCCGCACTCGCCTCACGCCCGGTGTGGCCCAGCTCTACGCACTGCTTCCGTACAAGCCGGACGGCATCAGTCTCCAAGCGCCCGCCTCAGTGAATCCCGGCGAGGCGGTTCGTTACACGGTCCGGCTCAGTGTGCAAGGCCGGCCCGCGGAGCACTGTATCCGCGTCCAGGTCTGGGGGCCGGACGGTGTGGAGCGCCCCTGGTACGCGGCCAATGTCCTGACGGACCAGGGACCCGCTGCCGAGACCGGACGCGCGGACGCTGGGTTTGACTTGGCCCTGGACGACACCCCGGGCGCGTGGAAGCTGGAGGCCACCGATGTGGCCACGGGCCTTACCGCAACCGCGACCGTCGACGTGCGGGCGAAGTAGCGTCTACCTGTGCCGAGATAATGAGGGAGGACTCCCATGAAACCGATCCATGTCCTGTTGGCGGCGCTGATCTCAGTCACCTTACACGCAGCCGCGCCGCAGTACCCGATTCACCGGCCGCCATGCCCGGTCACGCTGGATGGCGAAATCGCGAGCGACCCGGCCTGGGCCGCAATTCCCGCGATGATGGGCTTCTCGGTGCTGGGCGGCGGGTACTCGCACACCAAACAGACTGTGGCGCAGCTCTGCGCTGACGACGACGCGTTGTATCTCGCGGTCACGTGCGAGGAGCCGGACGCCGCGGCCCTGAAGCCCCAGGTCCGTGACGGCGGCGACACCTGGGGCGAGGATAGTCTGGAGATATTCCTGCAGCCCCTGCCGAACGCCCAGGTGTACCAGCTCGGAATCACCTCGAGCGGCGCGCGCGGAGGCTTCACGGGCGACCCGGACCCGATGGGCTTCCAGGCCGCCACGCGGATTGCGGCAGATCAGTACACAGTGGAGGCCCGCTTCCCCTACACCCTCATCAAGGGCCGGCCGGAAGGAACCTGGCGCGGGAACATCTGCCGCAACATCTTCACGACCCTGAGCCCGGGGGACAAGTTCACGAGTTGGGCTCCGTTGGAGCGGCAGTTCCTGGAGCCCGACAACTTCGCGTGCCTGAGCTTCACGCTCACGACCCTCACACGCGCGGAGGCGGACCAGATCACGGAGCAGCTCAACGCGGTCTACCGGGATACTCTCTCAAGGCTGGTGAGCGAGGCGGCGGCGATGGGCGCGCAGTATGCAGATACGCTCCGAGAGGCCCGCACGGACGAGACCTACGGCCGCCGCGCGCGGCGTTTGTCTCGGCAATGGCGGGGCATCGCCCGCATCAACCGCAAGACCCAGACGGCCTCGATTCTGGACATGCGCAAAGCCCTGATGATGCTGCAGACACTGAATGACGAATCGTACGAGGTCAAGTATAAGTACCTGATCAAGAAGCTGCTGTCTGAAGCTAAGCGCTGACGGCATGGGGGTGGCTGACGCCGGGATTCAGGTGGACGCAGAAGTCGACGTGCCCGCCCTCAACGGCGTGCTCACCCTATGCGACCAGCAGTGAGTCAAATTCACGGTGCAGCTTTCTCATGGCCTTGCAGCCAAAGCCAAATCGAGGGTGCGCCATGCCGGAACTGGCGGGAAGGGCGACCGGACCGAACGCAGAAATCAACAGCATCGCCGGCGATGATGGAGCCGCCGCAGGCCAGTTTCCAGGCCTGGAGGCAGACCAGCGTGGTCAGGCAGGTCACGCCTCGGTGAGGGCATTGGTGTGAAGCTCGGAGTCGCATGATCGA
>JALGSS010000581.1 GCA_029821745.1 Candidatus Zipacnadia bacterium | reverse complement strand
GGGTGCAGACCCCGGCGGCTTAGTTGTTCGCGTTCCACATGTCGTACTGCGGTGTGCCCGCGACGGGCGCTGAGCTCGGAGGCTTGTAGGCCTTGGCATGACCATCGGAATAGCCGACGTTGCAGAGGCCGTTGTGCCTGCCGGCAAGCGTTGGGTCGCAGCCGCGCCCGTCGATTCCCTGGAGTGCCCGAGCCCAGCCGTAGAAGTGCAGCAGACTGCGGCGGCCGTCAACGAGAACAGCCAGCGTGGCCGGCTTCTCGAAGGAGGAATCCTTCCTGCCTTCCACGCCTTCGTTGGCTTGGGTGACCGGATTCCTCACGCGGTTGAACGTGTAGTCGCAGGCGTAGAAGAACGTCCCGAGGTCGGCGTGCGTGACCGAGCAGTGCTCACATGATGTGCCGTATGTCCCCGTGTCGGCCGAGGGACAGCGGTAGATCTGGTCGTTCTTTACGTACGGGTAAATGGCGGCGGTCCAAGTCGCCCAGCCCGCGTGACCGGGGATCGTGCGAGTTCGCACCCATCGGCCGTCGTAGTCCTGCGCGTACATCAGGAGTCCCAAGGTGATCTGCTTGACGTTGCTCAGACAACTCGCCTGCCGTGCTTTCTCTCGCGCCCTTGCGAAAACGGGGAACAGAATGGCGGCGAGGATCGCGATGATCGCGATGACAACCAGGAGCTCGATGAGAGTGAAACCTCTGCGATGCAAAATCGACGCCTCCTTCTCGCTATCTTATTACGGTCACTACCAAGCCAACCACTACATTATATGATGGGATTTGCTTTTTCTCAACGATTTTCTGTTCACACCAGGAGGGAAACATGATATAAAGCTGGAAGTAGTTATTGAAGTGCATTGAGCCAGACGGCAACATGACAGCGCAATTGCGGCGTGAGCAGACGCACAGCGGCGGAGTGCAACGACCCAATCGCGGACCCGCTTCTTCGTCTTCGAAGGCCAGTCACACTCGATACTTCCGTGGAGACAACCCGTGCAAGCCGGCGAGTGAGGTGGCCGATGGGGGCCGGTGACGGTTGAGGTTCTGGGATGGGCTGTCAGGCGGGCGGCATCGTGCCGACCTGTCTTTTCGACACACCCAGAGGGAGGAAGTGATGTTGCATGGCTGCGGCTAAGAAGAAGAAGTTCGTGAAGGAGATCATGACCAAGGGGAAGACCCTGGTCACCTGCGGCCCCAAGGACAAGGTCGCGGACGCCATGAAGCTCATGGTGGGCAAGAAAGTCAGTGGATTGCCGGTCGTGGATGACGACGGGAAGATTCTTGGCGTCATCACCGAAGCCGACGTACTGACCAACCGCAAGACCACGAGCGTGAAGGCGGCGATGACGGACAAGCCGATCACGGTTTGTGGCGACGACACCATCAAGGCGGCTGCGGAGCTTCTTGCCGGCAAGAAGATCAAGCGGGCGCTGGTGGCGAAGGAAGACGGCACCCTGTGGGGTGTGGTCAGCCGGACCGACGTCATCAAGGCGATGCTGTAGGCGTCGGTGTGTCGCCCGCTCGCGCGGCTGAGGCTGTGTCTGACAGCCGGCGATGTGGTGTCGTGAAGGCCCAAGTTCAGCACATAAATGGCCGAGGGGACGATCCCCTCGGCCATTTGTGTGCTGCGCCGTGAAGCGCCCGGCTAGCTCTTCTTCAGGAAGGGCATCATCGCGCGCAGGCGACTGCCGGTTTCCTCAATCTGCGTGGTCTTCCCAGCGTCGAGCAGGCTGTTGTAGACCATCCGTCCGCTCATGTTCTCGAGGGTCCACTCGCGGGCGAACTCGCCGGTCTGGATCTCCTCGAGCATCTTCTTCATTTCCTTGCGGGTCTCATCGGTAATGATCCGCTTGCCGCGGGACAGATCGCCGAAAGTGGCGGTGTCCGAGACGCGCTCGCGCATGCCCTGGATACCGTAGTTGTAGATGAGGTCCATGATGAGCTTGAGCTCGTGGCAGACCTCGAAGTAGGCAATCTCCGGCTGGTACCCGGCACCGACGAGGGTGTCGAACCCGGCGGTGATCATCTCGGCAACGCCGCCGCACAGGACCGCCTGCTCGCCGAACAGATCCGTCTCGGTTTCCTCGGTGAAGGTGGTCTGGATGACGCCGGCCTTCGTGGCCTTGAGGGCCTTCGCGTATGCCAGGGCCATGTCCATGGCCTTCCCAGTCGCGTCCTGCTCGATGGCGACCAGCGACGGCACGCCGGTGTCGGCGATGTAGCACTCGCGGACGAGAGCGCCCGGACCCTTCGGGGCGATCATGAACACGTCGACGAAGGGCGGCGGCACGATGGTCCCGAAGCGGATGTTGAACCCGTGGGAGAAGATCATCGCATTGCCCTCAACCAGATTGGGCTCGATGAAGTTCTTGTAGACGACCGGCTGTACGTGGTCCTGGGTCAGGATCTGGATGAGGTCGCCTTCCTTCGCAGCGCTGTCCGCGTCCAGGATGGTGTCCCAGCCGTCCGCCACGGCGCGCTCGTAGTTCGGCGTGCCCTCCAGTTCGGAGATGATGACATCTACACCACTGTCGCGCAGGCACATGGACTGGGCGCTGCCCTGAATCCCGTACCCGATGATAGCGACTTTCTTCCCGTCAAGCATTGCGAGATCAGCATCGTCGTCATAGAACATCTTTGCGGCCATTTTCCTGTTCCTCCCTCGAGAGCTTCTACTCCCTGGTAAACGTCTCATTGCGTGGTTGTGAGACTATGTTGTCTGCAGAGCCAGAGACTCGGCGGGTGCCGAACTCACGCATCGCCGTCGGAATTCCTGTCACGCAGCCTCGCGAGCGCGAAGCCAAGCGCCCCGCCGACACCTACGAAGACCAGCGCGCAGATAGCGAACACGGATACGCGGTGCAGCCCGACGTAACCGGAGGACGGCTCCACGCGGACCATCCAGTTGTAGAACTTCCACAGTACCAGCACGACCGGTCCGAGCAGCGCCCAGACCAGCCCGCGGCGCAAGGCACCGGGGGCGCCTCTGGCGTGGCGGATGCCGGCGATCACAACCCCGACGACCAGCCACACAACAGCCGTCAGCAAGACAAGCCGGTTGAAGGCTTCGACTGTGATCAACTCGTGCATGTCATTCATGGGTCGAAACGCGCCGTGCGCCTTAGCGCCCGGCCTTGCGAATCAACTCCTCGATATCGTAGCCGTTGATCTCCAGCCCGCTGATGTCGCAGTTGTCGAAACGCGCATTTCGCAGATCACAGCGGCTGGCCCGAACACCCGTTAGATCCCAGTTCGACAACTGCCCTCCGCGCAGGTCCACTCGCTCCATCCGCGCGTAGGTCAGGTCCACATTGCGCCACTGCGAGTACCGCGACTCGATGTCCTCGAAGCTCGCGCTATACGCCTCCAGGTCATCCACGGAGAGATCACGGATGCTGAGGTCCCGGCAATCCATATCATAGATGTCCATGTTCGTCAGCGCAATGTCCCGGGACGGGCACCGCTCCAGCTTGAGGTCCCGCAACTCCACTCCGTTCAAGGACCCGGACAGCTTGCCGCCCGTCCAGGCGACCCCGGCGGTGAGGGACAGGTTGCGGATTCTGGCCCGGTCCAGCTTCACGTTGTCCAGCTTCGCCTGCGATGCGGTCAGGTACTCCACTCCCAGGTAGTTGGCCTGGCTGTTGCGGATCAACGCGTGGTAGAAGTTGCACCGCTCGAAGGTCGACTCAGCGAAGCTCACGCCTTCGAAGCGCTTCCCCTTGTACTCATCCGCCGGACACGGCGCGCCGATGACGACGGCGGCAACCAGCGACACGACCGCGAAACAGCTTGCGTGTTTCATCCACGGACCTCCTTGCCGCGACCGTTCCCGAACACGGAGGCAGGGGAGCGGGCGCGTTGTTGGGTCCCTCCGAGCTGTCGAGCGTGTGCGCGTGCCGAAACCTGGCAGCGCGGCCGCGAACAAGGGTCGTGCTGGAGAAAGGCGATCATGGGCACGGGGTGTCGTCCCGCTCTGCGGGATGCGACGGGGCCCCGTGCAAGCCGTCTCAGAGGCCCCGTGGGGCCCATGTAGCGCGTCG
>JALGSS010000580.1 GCA_029821745.1 Candidatus Zipacnadia bacterium | reverse complement strand
ACCCGTGTCGCCCGGTTGCCCTGCCCAGAGAATCGGTTAAGGATCACGGGGCGGTGCGTGGTTCTCTTGACACAAGCCGCGCAGAACGGAGAAACTAGACCGGCAGCGTGATAGGGGCAGTCCTGCCTGCGTTGTGGTTGCGTTGGAAAACCAATGACGCATGGCCGTGGGGCCTGTCAGACGCCTTGCACGGGGCCCCGTCACACAAACCGTGACACCCCGTGCCCGTGATTGCCTTTCTCCAACACAACCTTGCGGGACACCCGTGTCGCAGGCGAGCGCTACGGCCAGGGGCTCAAGGAGAGCCCGGACAGGCCGAAATCACCAGAGAGGATGGCGAGCGGGGCCTGGTCAGCGCATCCCCTCCCGCCGCGTTTTACTGACGCTGATACCTTCTCCACCATTCAGGGTGATGAGTATGAAGGCGTTCCAGACATACAAGGTCGTGCCGAGGTTGCCTGAAGGTCTTGGGGAGCTGCGAGCCATCGCGCACAACATGTGGTGGTCGTGGACGCCGGACGCGCTGGAAATGCTGCGCCGCGTCGATCTGGATCTTTGGGAGCAATGCAAGCACAATCCGGTGGCGATGTTCGGGCAGGTAAGCCAGGAGCGCTGGGAGGAACTCGACGACGACGAGAGCTTCCGTCAGCACCTCGAGCGCGTTGCTGTAAGCTTCCGTGAGTACCTGGAGGCCGAGACGTGGTACGACCGCACGTACCCCGCCGCCCGGGAACGGGTCATCGCCTACTTCAGCCTTGAGTACGGGATACACGAGGCCTTGCCCTTGTATGCCGGGGGCCTGGGAGTTCTGGCGGGCGACCATCTCAAGAGCGCCAGCGACATGGGCCTGCCGCTGTATGGGATCGGCCTGCTGTACCAGGTGGGATACTTCCGGCAATACCTCAACCCCGACGGCTGGCAGCAGGAGGAGTACGCAGAGAGCGACTTCGACAGCCTGCCCATTGAGCGCGTCGTCGACAAGCGTGGAGACCAAGTGCGCATCCGAATCCCCAGTGTCGACCATGAGATTGTCGCGCTTCTCTGGCGGGTGAACGTAGGCCGGGTGCCCCTGTACCTACTCGACACAAACACTGAGGAAAACACGCCGGAGGACCGCCGGATCACGCACCAGCTATACGGCGGGGACAACGAGATGCGCATCCGCCAGGAGATTCTCCTCGCCCTTGGGGGGATCCAGGCTCTGGAGGAGTTGGGCATCGAGCCCGACGTCTTCCACATGAACGAGGGGCACGCGGCATTCCTGAGCATCGAGCGGGCCCGGCGCACGATGATCAAGCACTCCCTGACCTTCCCCGAGGCCGTCGAAGCCACGCGCGTGAGCAATGTGTTTACCACTCACACGCCGGTGCCGGCCGGACATGACCGCTTTCAGCCGTTTCTGATGGAGAAGTACTTCAAGAACTACTACCCCCAGCTCGGTCTGACCCGAGAGGAGTTCATGGCCCTGGGCAGAGAGCGGCCCAACGACGCGGCCGAGGAATTCTGTATGACAATCCTGGCGCTGCGGCTATCGGCGTGGCGCAACGGCGTGAGCAAGCTCCACGGCGTGGTGTCGCGGCGGATGTGGCGTTCGCTGTGGCCGAATGTCCCCGAGGGCGAACTCCCTATCGGCGCCGTCAACAACGGAATCCATGCAGGAACCTTCATCTCCAACGACATGGCGGTGCTTCTTGACCGATACCTCGGGGCCGACTGGCGTTCCGAACCCGGTGACGAGACCATCTGGGCGCGGGTGCACAACATCCCCGAGGCTGAACTCTGGCGTGCCCACGAGCGCCGGCGGGAGCGACTGGTGGCCGAGGCGCGACGCCTCCACCGGGAGCAACTTCAGGAGCGCGGCGCGGGCGCTGCCGACCTTGCCCGGGCCCAGGAGGTGCTGGATCCCGAGGTTCTGACCGTCGGCTTTGGACGGCGCTTCGCTACGTACAAGCGTGCGAACCTGTTGTTCCGCAATCCGGACCGCCTCCGGGCGCTGCTGACGAGCCGCGACAAACCCATCCAGATTATCTTCACCGGCAAGGCTCACCCCCTCGACAGGCCCGGCAAAGAGCTGATCCGGCAGATCGTGCATTTTGAGCGAGATCCGGAGATAAGCCAACGGGTCTTGTTTCTCGAGAACTACAACTTGAACCTGGCCCGCGTCATTGTGCAGGGCGTGGACGTCTGGCTCAACAATCCCCGGCGCCCCCTCGAGGCGAGCGGCACCAGCGGAATGAAAGTGGCCGCGAACGGCGGCATCAACTGCAGCATTCTTGACGGCTGGTGGGATGAAGCCTACACGCCCGAGGTCGGCTGGGCGATCGGGCACGGCGAGGAATACGATGACCCAGCGCGCCAGGACGATGTGGAGTCCAAGGCCCTGTATACGCTGCTTGAGCAGGAGATCGTCCCACTGTTCTACGATCGCGGGGCGGACGGCATTCCTCACGGTTGGGTCACGAAGATGAAGCAATCAATGGCCCGCATCTGTCCTATGTTCAACTCGAACCGGATGGTCAGCGAGTATGTAGACCGCTTCTACATGTCTGGAGTCCGTCGCGGTCGTGACTTGGCCGACGGAGGCTTCCGCCGCGGCAAGGCGCTCGCGACCTGGCTTGCCACGACCCGGGCCGCCTGGCCCGACGTCCGCTTCGTGAGCATCACCGCGGATGCAGACCGGACGGCGCGTTACGACGACCGGATTGTCGTCCGCGCGCAACTGATGTTGGGCCGGCTCAAGCCCGACGACGTCAGGCCACAGCTTCTCTTCGGGAATGTGGATTCGGCCGGTGAGGTCATCCAACCCAGGACGGAGCGGATGGAGTACGTGGGTCCCGGCCCCGACAACACCCACCAGTTCATGGGCACGCTGAACTGCGATCGGATTGGCCGTTGGGGGTACACCGTGCGTCTGCTCCCGGCTCACCCGGACCTCGTCAATCCCTTTGATACCGGGTGCATCCTGTGGGCGTGATGCAACCTGGTCGATCCTCAAACTACGCAGGCCGGGGCGCCAGCGAGTGCCGCCGGCCTGCGTCCTTGCCGCCTTGTGGGCTTCCCCGTGTTCGTCTGTACACTATCCTGCTGGTTCCCCTGGTGACCCTCATGCCCGCCCTCTCAACTGCCGTCGCGGCGCCCTTCGCCCTGCCTTTGCTGCTGTGCTGCAATGCCGATAATGACCTGTATGTCGCCCTGAAGGCGGCGGGCGTCGAGTGTCCGCGAGTCGAGACCCCCGCCGAAGCGGTGGCGCAAGCGCCGGATGGCGCCGGGGTGATGATTCTCGCCCGGGGCTACCCGACCACGGCCACAGTACTGGACGATGCGCTCTTTCAGCAGGCGCGGGACAAGAAGCTGCGGCTGTACGTGGAGTTCCCCTCGTGGCTGCCGGACATCGAAGTCGGCGAACCGGGCGCGATCCGCTGGGACCGGGGCGTCGTCGCCTCGGACCTGTTTGAGCCTGACCTGTCCCGGCTCCAGATTCTGGACCTGCACGACTGCCGTCTCGTTCCCGTACCGGCTCGACCGTCCCACATCGCCATGGCGCGAGTGGCGGGCTTCGACAAAGCGGTGTACGGGCTGCCGGAGCAGGCGCGACCGGTGCTGTTCGAGCATCCGGGCGACAGCGTGCTCGTGGCGACTACGAAGC
>JALGSS010000579.1 GCA_029821745.1 Candidatus Zipacnadia bacterium | reverse complement strand
GGCTTCGGGCGACAAGCCCTCGGTTGCCCGCACGATATACTTCGAATACGGCGACTACGCGAAGCGGTGGGACGAGATCGCCTCGATCTTCGCGCGTGACGCGATCCTCAAGGGCTCTTTTGACAAGTACGCCGAGAAGAAGCGCAAGCGCGGCACGGCGGAGGTGGACGCCGCCTTCCTCAAGGACATCGAGACCTGGAGGGAGCACCTGGCCCGTGGCATCGCCCTTCGTAATCCGAAGCTGACAACGCGCGAGCTCAACTTCGCCGTCCAGCGCACCATAGACCGCATCATCTTTCTGCGCATCTGCGAGGACCGGGGGATCGAGGACTACGGCCGCCTCATGGCGTTGCTGAACGGCACGCAGGTGTACAAGCGGCTCTTCAGGCTCTTCCAGGAAGCGGACGACCGCTACAATTCCGGCCTGTTCCATTTCCAGACGGAAAGGGGGCGTCCCGATGGCCCCGACGAGCTCACACCGGCCCTCGTCATTGACGACAAGCTCCTCAAGGCCATGATCAAGCGCCTGTACTACCCCGACAGCCCATATGAGTTTTCCGTGCTGCCCGCCGACATCCTCGGTCAGGTCTATGAGCAGTTCCTCGGCAAGGTGATCCGCCTGACCGCGGGCCACCGCGCCGTCGTTGACGACAAGCCCGAGGTCAAGAAAGCGGGCGGCGTCTATTACACCCCGACGTACATCGTGGACTATATCGTCAAGAACACGGTCGGCAAGCTGCTCGAGAAATCCACCCCGGCCAAGGCCGAGAAGCTGAGGGTCCTCGACCCCGCGTGCGGCTCGGGCTCGTTCCTCATCGGCGCGTATCAATACCTGCTCGAGTGGCACCGCAAGTACTACGAGGAACACGACCCCACCAAGTGGGCCCGCAAACGCCCGGCGCGCGTCTATGAAGCCCAGGGCGGCGAGTGGCGGCTCACAACCGCCGAGCGCAAGCGCATCGTCCTGAAAAACATCTACGGTGTGGACATTGACCCACAGGCCGTCGAGGTCACCAAGCTCTCGCTGCTGCTCAAGGTGCTCGAAGGCGAGAGCGGCGAAACGATCGAACGCCAGCGCCGCATGTTTCACGAGCGCGCACTGCCCGACCTGGCGAGCAACATCAAGTGCGGCAACTCACTCATCGGCCCCGACTTCTACGACGGCAAGCAGATGCCGCTCCTCGACGACGAGGAACGCTACCGCATCAACGTCTTCGACTGGCACAAAGAGTTCCCCGACATCATGAAAGCCGGCGGCTTCCACGCCGTCATCGGCAACCCGCCGTACGTGCGACAGGAGTCACTCGGCACTCAGAAGGATTATTTCGCCTCGCACTTCGAAGCCTTCGATGGCGTGGCCGATCTGTACGCCTACTTCCTTGAACGCGGTGTCAAGCTGCTGCGTGATGGCGGTCGTTTCAGCATGATTGTCTCGAGCAGCTTCCTGCGCGCGGGGTACGGGGCTGCCCTACGCCGCGTACTCAAGGACAGGGCGGTGGTGCTGTCCATCACGGATTTTGGCGGGCTGCCGGTATTCGTCAATGCCAAGGACACCTACGTCTGCATTCCCCTCCTTGTTAAGGCGCTGCAGCCGAAACAGGTGGGAATCTGCCGTGTCCATAGCCTCGATTTCAGTGACCTTGGCGATTATGCCGCCGCCCACAGCTATGCCGTTCCCCACCAGCGGCTGAACGCGAATGCCTGGTCGCTGAAATCGAACGCCGAGGCCGCCGTTTTCGAAAAGATTGTGAAGGCTGGCATGTCACTCGGTGAATACGTCGAGAAAAGAATATACTATGGGATAAAAACGGGTCTCAATAAAGCATTCATGATTGACACGGAAGCCAAAGACAGGCTGATTGCCCAAGACCAGCGCAGCGCCGAGTTGATCAAGCCCTTGCTCGGGGGCGAGGACATTCGCCGTTATATCTGCCGCGACAGACAAGCATGGATGATTTTCACCCGGCGCGGGGTTGATATCTCGCGCTATCCGGCAATCCGGGATCATTTGATCCAATGGAAAGAGGATTTAACGCCGAAAAGAGACAAGAGCGCCAAGCGCGGTCGCAAGCCCGGCAGATACGAGTGGTACGAAATCCAGGATGATGTGGCCTACTACGAAATATTCGACACGCCGAAGATCATCTTCCCCGACATCTGCAAGGCACCGCGCTTCACCCTCGACCGCAGCGGCGTGTATCTCGCCAATACGGCCTACTGCCTTGGCACGGATAGTCTCTATTTGCTGGGCATTCTCAACAGCCGCCTTTTCTGGTTTGCGATCGGCAACATCAGCATCCCGTTCGGCATTCGCGCCGGCAAGTATCGCTATCGGCTGATTTACCAATACATGGAAAAGGTCCCGATCCGCCCCATCGATTTCTCCAACGCGGGTGACAAGGCGCAACACGACCGCATGGTGTCCTTGGTGGACCGAATGCTCGCCTTGCGCGAGAAGCTCGGCAAGGCAAAGATGGCCCACGAGAAGGATCTGCTTCAGCGCCAGATTGACGCTACGGACCGCCAGATTGACCAGCTTGTGTACGAACTGTATGGGCTGACGGATGAGGAGATCAGGATTGTGGAGGAGGGTGCGAACTAGGCGTGCCCTATGCAACCCTTTCAGGGTAAGGGTGTTTGTGGGTGTCCTGGACCCAGGGCGGCCACGCACCCGTGCCGGGCGCGCGTTGCCCTGGGCTATTTCATTGAGCCCCTTCGGGGCAAAGGGACGAGGAGCCGAGCCGGCGCGCTGAGGATAACGCCTACTCTGAGACGCTTTATGCAACCCTTTCAGGGTAGGGGTGTTTGTGGGTGTCGCCTACCCAGGGCGTCCCCGCGCCCTTTACGGGCGCGCGTTGCCCCGGGCTGTTTCATCGAGCCCCTTCGGGGCAGGATTTGATGGTCGTGTTATACGATCGGCAAGCGGGGCCGGAGGCATTGGCCTACAACGCTGGCGCGTGGTTTGCGGGCGCATTGGTCGTCGAGCGTGCTCGGGCTGTGTATCTACCTTATGATTTCCTTGAGGAGTGGCAAGCGGGGGCGGAAGTAGGGTTTGACGACGGGGTCCTTGACTGTGCCTTTGATGAGGGCGCGTGGGATGATGTTGGCGGGGATGTTCAGGACCTGCCGCACGAGCCCGAGCACCGGGCCGCCCCTCTCGCGGAAGAAGAGCGGGTCCACGACGACGTCGAGGTTGCCTCCGAGGTCCACGCTGCCGTCCATGAGCAGGCGGAACACGGTGCTCTTGAAGTACAGGTTGTGTGTCGTGAGGGTGAGCCCCTTGACCTGGAAGTCGGCCTGGGCTTCGTCGAAGACAACCTTGATCAAGCCCGGCATGCGGAGCGCGAGGACCTTGAATAGTTCGTCGAAGACATCGAACTCCCACACATAGCCATCCTTGAGCTTGAGCCGGCCGTTGCCGAAGCTGGTCTCCAGCGCATCGAGTTGGCCGTTGACGTGCGCGTCGAAGCCGAGCCGGCCCCGGAGTTGGCGCTCATCGAGATGGGTCAGCAGCGGCAAGCGGGCGATCTGGACGTCGCGCATGGCCAGGTTGCTCTTGAACGGCTTGCCGTCGGCGGCGAAATCGGCCTCCAAGGCGCCCGTCAGACGTCCTTCGTACAACACGCCGTCGAGGTCGTAGATCTTCATGAGGCCGCGTTC
>JALGSS010000578.1:6052-7370 GCA_029821745.1 Candidatus Zipacnadia bacterium | reverse complement strand
GCCATGAGCAGGGACGCGAAGCCAAACCCGAAAGCGATGCCGCCAAGCCCGGGCCAGTTGGCGCCACGCGGGTTGCTGATGAATGTGTTGACCAGTTGCCAGCCGCCCGGTGAGAGCCGCCTCACCGGCTCGCCCATCTGCTCTACGCCTTCGCGGAAACACAGGTGAAGCAACGCCCAGACTGCCGCGTAACAGCCGAGCACGGTAGCGGCCGCCACAGCCCCGGTGATGCGCTGCCGGCTCGCGCCCAGCATCTCCCCGATCTTCATCCCCTCGAGCTGGTGCGGCATCGGCACTCCCGTGTAGGCCCGGTTGAAGCCGAAGAGTAGGCCCCACGCAGAGGTCTCCTTGACCGACATCCGGTTCGAGCCGATGACGGTCATCAGGATGTGGTCCGGCCCGGCGAAGTGGAACCCGTGGGTCGGCGCTCCCGCTTCTGCGCGGACCTTCGCGATGGCGGTGTTAATGACGAGGTACAGCACGATGTAGACCACGCCGATGTAAGCCGGCATACCCAGACTGCCGGCGAACAGTGTCGTGAGCAGAAGCCCGACGCCAATGGTGCCCAGGGCCAGGCGATACTCGGTGACCTCGGCCTGATTGATCTCCGTCTTCGGATTGCCCGTCAGCAGCGGGCCGTTCCAGACCACATGCCACACCTGCGCCAGGTGCTTGCGCGCCGCCCACAGCCCAAAGACGACTACCGCGATGTAGCTGCCGATTCCCTGCTCCAGCATGAAGGGAACGGCGCTACGCCCGGCCGACTGCCACGGATATGGCGATGGGTAGCCCAAGGCCGAGCAGAGGAAACGCTCGACGCGGAACAGCAGGAGGAAGAACCAGGTCGAGAAGGTCAGGTCCGAGGGCAACAGGTACGCGATCCCGATGATGAAGGGGTAGAAGGCGATCCCGGTTGTTGTCAGCGCCGCCGCCCAGCGCGGCGAGAACCCCATCCATCGCACCTTGACGTTCATCAGTGGAATCGTCGGGAAGTGCATGCTCAGCCCGTTGACGACGTTCACGAGGCCGGACAGGCAGAAGCCGAGCCACAGCAGGCTGCTGTGCCAGATGGACTTCGGCCCCGGCGTGGTCATCTCCAGGGGCATGATGATCAGCGGGAAACTGAGCTTCTCGTACTGGGTCCACTGACGGCGGATCAGCACGTTAACGCCCAGGCACATGAGCTGCGTGACGGCAATGAAGCTGGCCCACAGCATGCCGGGCAGCAGCCACGGGCGGTAGTTCTCCGGGGCGTATATGGACGAGTCGCCCTCGTAGAAATTGCGCACCGCCACCGGGTCCGAGACCATCGCGTGCA
>JALGSS010000578.1:0-6028 GCA_029821745.1 Candidatus Zipacnadia bacterium | reverse complement strand
TCCGCCCACTTGTTCGCGTCCGTGGCGTAGCGGAACGGGTGGCTGAGAGACGGGATCAGGATGGCCATGAACTGGTCGCCGACGATCCCGCTGCTGACTCCGACCATCACATAGATCAGCAGCATTTCCGCCCGTGTGAAGGTCATCTTTGGGGCGACCGAGCGCAGGATTGCGTTGAACCCGATAAGGGCCGCGAGGAGAATCACTGCGTGGAAGAAGACGGACAGGTAAGTAGGCCGGCCCCCATACACATTCTCCATGCCGGCGACCCACAGGCTCACAAGAGGGACCAGCACCATCCCCAGAACGATGCTCTTGCCCCGAATTCGCGCATCTTGTTCAACTGGTTGCGCCACGCTCAAGTGTCTCCCCCTTGCTGGAGTAAAGGCACAGTATACACGAATAGCGGTATTCCGCGCTTCTGCACGCTACACCTTTGCGGGGTGACCTGCCACATCACCGTGCCCAGCCGGAGCCCCCACAGGGATGGCCGAAAAGGAGGTCCGGCGGTCACGGTGAATGAAGAAGTGGTGTATCTCGGCAAACTGGAGACCCGGTTAAGCCATGACTCAAACTCAGCTACTTCTTGCCCTGATGCTGCCGGCGTGCGTCGCGTGTGGAACTGCCGACGACCGCCTGGACTGGGTCCGGAAGGACCTCGCCAACCTCTCGCCCAAGCTGGATTGGGTACGCACAGAGGGCTTCCGGCTCGGATACAACTACCGCGCCAAGCTGGACTGGTACGCCCGGGCGAGGGCCTGCGGGATGAACGGCATCATCAGCCGACTGGAGCTCGGCAATGATCCCAGCCGCGATGAGGCCATCGATGGCGGCTACGGCAAGGACGACACTATCCCCATGTTCCTGGCGGACTGGAGGACAGTCCAACCCTCCTCACGGGAGGCCAAGCGCCAGGGCATCCACTTCTTCTACATGCTGAACCTGGGGGCCTCCAGCGGGACGATCGCCGACGGGCTCCGAGACAACCCCCGGCGCGCGAACAACGGCAAGCTGTTCAGCCCCATCGACGAAGTCTACTGGGACCGTGTCGTTGAGAGCCGGTTCCTCCGAGTGGCCGACATGCTCCAGGGCGAGGAGTACCAGGTCGACGGCTTCCTCATCGACCCGGAGATGTATTCGGCCCGCGGATCGATTCCCGGTGACGTGGACTACGGCGATTACGCGCTGGGCGAGTTCGTGAAGGCCACCGGCGTCGAGCTTGACTTCGCCGACCTGTCCATTCCAGACCGGAAGCTGCTTGTCGCCGAACGCGGACTGGCGGGCCAACTCTACGAGTTCGAGTTCGACCGGCTCAAGAACCTCGCCCAGTCCACCCGTGAGAAGCTGCAAGCGAAGTTTCCTGACGCGATCATGGGCTTCTTCCTGTGGAAAGACACGCTCTGGTTCAAGGCAGTTGCCGCCGGGTTCTCCACGCCTCGCGTTCCGTGCTGGGTAGGCCCTGAATCCACGTATCCCGGCACCTTCGACCCCGAGTTCGTGAAGTTCGCCGCCGAACTTCGACGGCAGGCCGGGGTGCCCATCCTGCTTGCCCCAGGCCTCCGCTTCGGGTACGAAGAGGGGAAAGTGCCCGTTGACTTCCTGAGCGTCCTCCCCGGGAACCTGTACCATCGCAGCATCGCCACCACGGGGTACTGGTTCTGGGCGATGAGCCGCCTGGGGAAGACGGATGAGGAGCGGAAGCCTTTCATTGATGTGCTGCAGACGGTGAACCGGGAACTCGACGCATACTGCGCCGCAGGTGGAGACTATGAATCGCCGCTGCGTCCCGCTCCGCTGCCTGTGAACCGACCCCGCAATCTGCAGGAACTGCTGACCAGCGCCCGGAGTTGGGAGCCTGTGCCCCAGGAGGCGCTGCCGACCGACGCACCTCCGGCGACAGGGATCGCGATGCGCAATGCGGCCGCGTATGCCTTCGCGGTTCCCGCCGAGGAGGGGGACCTGTTGGCCTTCGACGTCGCCAACGTGCGCCTCGGAGCCTACACATCCCCTACCGCGTGCGCCTTCTACCGGCCCGACGGCTCGAAGATGACTGAGATTCCGGTGCCGCTCGGCCAATCGGCGAGGGTGGCCCCCGCAGCCGACCGGCCCGGGCTGTGGGTGGTCGGAGTCACGTCCCACAACAATGCGTTCTGGGTGCTCCCTCAGACCGAGTTCGCAGTGGTCGCGTCGGGAACCGGCTTCCACCTGTGCAAGACGCGGGGCGAGGAGGACATCAGCCGTTGCTTCTTCTACGTGCCTCGCGGCACCAAGGCCTTCAGCATCAAGATGACCGCCGGCCAGGCGGAGAAGGTCACGTTCCGCGTCTGCAATCCGGAAGGGGAAGTCCTGTCCGAGCACGCGGGCCTGATCACATCGGTCACGCAGGAGTTCCAGCCGGGCGACCATGCCGGGAAGGTGTGGTGGCTGGAGGCCTCGGATGCCGTCGAGGACCACAGTTTCGAGCTCATCGGGATCCCCGGGATCGTGGCGGCCCGAGCGGGCCAGTTGCTGGTGCCTGAGCGGTAGGGCTGTGTTGGAGGAGGGCCTGATAGCCGTGGGGTGCCGATGTCGTGCAATCGGCGGGGCCCCGGTCATAGAGACCGGGTACCGGTCTCGCTACCCCGCAGCTACACAGGTGGGTCTCTCAACACAACCAGCACTCACCGGCCTCCTCCCTGCACTCGCGGGCGCCTTCGTCTCGCCTGTAGTGAACAAGAGGGCGGCGTGAAGCGTATAGTAGATATAGAGCGAGCTGGGAGGGCAGCTTGCGGGACCTACTGCTGTATGTGCGGCACACGACACCTGCTCTGCAATCCATCCAGAGGAGGTTTTTCCTGTGTCTGCATTCCGAGTTCTCTGCTTCATGGCTGTACTGCCCATTCCCGTCGCTTTGGCCGGCCTGACTGCGCCCGCGGCGCCGGAAGCCACGCAACCCGGTGTCTCTGCTGAGACCGTGGTCCCAGCGGGCCCGGCTAAGTCCATTCCGGATCCCCCGCCGATCATCACCGACATTGACGATGCTCACCGCTACGACTCCGCCATCCCCGGAATCACGCGCACGGGCGATGGCGCCACCAAAGACCACGCGCTGCCTGCCGACACGCCTGTCGAGGGCGCGTCGGACGTCGCCATTGACGCGGCAACCCTCGACGAGCCCATGAGCCCCGAATTGCGCGACAAGTTCCGCGAAACATGGAATCTGCGCGCCGAACGCGCGCGCCTCAGAGAGCAGAAGCGCAAAGAACACGGCATCGGCGCCGCAGCCCTGGAGAGCTTGGACGAGGACTACCCCGACGGTCGTCTGAGCAGACCCAGTTACCGGCCTGAGCGCCGTTATCTGAAGCGCTTCCGCTCACACTTCCGCGTGGCCAAGAGAGCCCGCTGGTACCGGTCCCATTGGCCGCACAGGCGGGGCCTGTGGAAGCATCTCGAGCGCGGAATCAACGCCGAATCGCCGCTGGTCCCCCACTTGCCCAGGGTCCGGCCTTTCGGGTATCATGAATATAATGGACCGTGGCCGTGGGAGCGCGAGGAAGGAGTCCAGACAGGGACCGGATCAGCCTGTGAAAAAGCGCGCCTGCGGTGAGTGACGCGCGGAGAACCCGCGCGCCGAACTGGTGATGGTCAGGGGTGCTCAATGTGTCCCGAATGCACGTGGTCTTGGCGCTCAGCGCCATCAGTTTGCTCGCCGTTGTCCCGACTGGC
This sequence comes from Candidatus Zipacnadia bacterium, assembly GCA_029821745.1. Classification (GTDB taxonomy): domain Bacteria; phylum Armatimonadota; class Zipacnadia; order Zipacnadales; family JABUFB01; genus JALGSS01. The sequence continues at coordinate 2,323 of JALGSS010000578.1, read as the reverse complement.
GTACGAGCTCAGGTTCCGGCTGTCCCAGAGCAACAAGGACCGATTCTCGTGTGGCCTGAGGGCGCGCCACAGGCAGATGTACTGCGCCGAGTGCCCTTTGCGGCCAAGGTCTTCGACCCGGGGACCGGCAAGTGGCGTGATCCACTGCCGACACCGCGCGGGGGGATCATTCCGGTGCCTAGCGTGAAGCTCCCTCCGGGAGCCGGCGACGTGATCCGGTTCCGCGGCGAGGACTATTGGCGCTGGGGCAACCAACTGCGCGGACCGGTGCGCGGCGGCTGTCTTTACCTCGGCATTATCCGGCGGGTCCCACTGGGCAGCGGGAGTGGTCTGCGGCGCAGGTTCCGCTTCCCTGCTAGCCCACCCGTCCCTCCACTGCCGCCCCGCAGTGAGTGACGCGAAGAACGACCAGCGCACTGCGCCCGCGACGGAGCGTCCAGTGACTGCCCGCAGCAAATGGCACCCGACTGATCGGCCGGGTGCCATAGTGTGCGCCGAACACCGGAGTTTCGCTTGCGTTTTATATAGTATCGTTATATAGTTATGAATACTCAAACGTGCCGCCAACTCGGAAGGGATTGATCGAAATGGAATTGAAGGAACAAGTAGAGAAAGCCTTGGAGGACGTTCGCCCGGCGCTCGAGGCGCACGGCGGCAATGTCAAGCTCGTGGACGTGACGGAAGACGGCACGGTCTCAGTCGAGCTCGAGGGCGCGTGCAAGGGCTGCCCGATGTCCCAGATGACTCTGCGAATGGGCATTGAGCGTCATCTCAAGGAACAGATCCCCGAGGTCAAGGAAGTCGTCAGCGTAGACCAGCAACCGGCCTGATAGGGCGTCGATATCCGATATGCACAACTGCCGGCGAGCGCACTGAGCGCCCGTCTTTCTCAGGGTGATACGTATGAAGTTCTTCCTCGACACCGCCAACGTGGAAGAGATCAAGCAGGGCCTCGCGTGGGGCCTTGTGGACGGCGTGACGACAAACCCCACGCTGGTGGGACGAGAAGGTCGCGACTTCGAGCAAGTCGTGAAGGAGATCGCCGGGATCGTCGACGGCCCGGTGAGCGCCGAAGTCATCGGCGTCACAGCCCCGGAGATGCTCGAGGAGGCGCGCAAGCTGGCCGCTTGGGCGCCTAACATCGTCGTGAAGATTCCTCTGATCGCCGAGGGCATCAAGGCCGTCAAGGTCTTGTCCGAGGAGGGCATCCACACGAACGTAACCCTCTGCTTCTCGGCCAACCAGGCGATCCTGGCTGCGAAGGCGGGAGCCGGCTACATCTCGCCCTTCGTCGGCCGCCTCGACGACATCGGGCACGACGGGATCGAGCTCGTCGAACAGATTCGCCAGATCTACGACAACTATGGGTGGGGCACCGAGATCATCGTGGCCAGTGTTCGCAGCCCGCAGACGGTCACCCGCGCAGCCCTCGCAGGCGCGGACATCGCGACGGTACCCTTCAAGGTCATGGGGCAGTTGTTCAAGCACACTCTGACCGACAAGGGCCTGGCCGCGTTCCTCGCCGACTGGGAAGCCTACAAGAAGGGCCAGTAGCCGGCAGACAGACCGTTTCGCACGGTACAACTAACGGGGACGGCGCATTGAGCGCCGTCCCCTTTCCTGTCCTCCAGCTTCCTGCCCTACTGGTTGTGCTGAACAAGGGGCAGATAGCCGTGGGGTGCCGATGTCGTACAATCGGCGGGGCCCCACGGGGCCTGCGAGACGCCTTGCACGGGGCCCCGTCCCGCAATGCGGGACACCCCGTGCCCATGACTGCGTCTCCTCAACACGAGCCCTACTTCCTCGGCCCCACCGTGGAGATGTCAATGGGCAAGAATCCGATCTGCTCCGCGGGAGATCCGGGCTTCAGTGAGAAGTCGCCGCGCCTCGGGTTCGCGAACTTCGGGTCGGCGAAGACGCTGTGCTGGTCGAGGCCCGCTTTCTGCCACTGCTTGATGGTCATCGGCCCCATGGACTTCGACGGCTTGCGCACGTCCCAGTACAGGTTCTGGTCGATCCGGTACTGGCCGCCTTCCCAATTGCCCCCGAAGAAATCCCCGTGGTCGATAACCACGATGTTGCGCTGGAAGTTGAGGGTGATGTGGTCCTCGTTGCGCGTCCGGGCGATCATGCTTGACTTGTCGAAGGCGAAGACATTGTTCTGGATCAGGTTCTCCTTGCCGTAGTGCTGGTGGAACCCGCCCGTCTTCGTGTTGTAGACCACATTGTTGGCCAGGAGAATCCCCGTGCTGCCCTCGTCGGTGTAGAGCCCCCAGCCGCCGTATGTGGCGGACTCGATGTCGTGGATCAGGTTGTTGCAGAT
>JALGSS010000577.1 GCA_029821745.1 Candidatus Zipacnadia bacterium | reverse complement strand
TTGCTGCCTCCGCCGACACGCACCGCCGCCTTCTCCAGGATGCGCAGGCCCGGCGTTGTCTTGCGCGTGTCGAGAATCTGCGCTTCGGTGCCCTCGACGGCCTTGACGAAATGGCGGGTCAAGGTCGCGACGCCCGACAGGCGCTGCAGGAAGTTGAGGGAGACGCGCTCCGTCGTGAGTATCTGCCGAGCCGGGCCGGATACTCGCGCGAGGAGATCGCCGACGCCGAATGCCTCGCCGTCGCTCACCAGGATCTCCAGTTCGCAGTCCGGCGCTGCTTGTGAGAAGCACTCGGCAACGACCGCCATCCCGGCCACTACGCCATCCTGCTTGGCGAGGAACGTGCCCGCAGCCTGACGGTCCACCGGCACGGAGGCGTCCGTGGTGATGTCCCCGGGGCCGATGTCTTCGGCCAGGGCTCTGCGCACGATATCCGCGGCCTGGGAGGAGACCCTCATTTGCGGTCCGTGATCTCGTTATCGGCCCCCACGGTGACGATGGATGCCTTGAGCGTCCGGGCTTCCTCGTCCTCGTACTGGGCGTAGGATAGGATGTGCACGACGTCGCCCACGGCCGCCGCCCGAGCCGCCGGACCGTTCAGGCAGATGATTCCGCTGCCCCGGCCGCCTTCAATGACGTACGTCTCGATGCGCGAGCCGTTGTTCATGTTCACGATCTGGACGCGCTCACCGTCGAGCAGATTCGCCGGGTCCATCAGGTCGCGGTCGATGGTGATGCTGCCCGTGTAGTAAAGCTCGGTCTCGGTGACCGTAGCGCCGTGTATTTTGGATTTCAGCATGGTACGAAGCATTGTCGTCAAGCCTCCACTAGCACGTTGTCAATGAGGCGGGCTTTGCCGAGGAACGCTGCTGCGGCCAGGACCATCGGGGGCCCGGACCAGGTGGCGGGCTCCAGGGTCTCGGGGTGCAGCGCCGACACGTACTGGAGTCCGAACCGGGGCTCGGCCGCCAGCGTGTCGCGGATCAGGGCCTCTGCGTCGGGGCCGCACGCGCCCTGCCGGATTGCGTTGGCGCCTGCCTGCAGCGCCTCATACAGTTTCGGCGCTACCGCCCTCTCTTCAGCCGTCAGATACGCGTTCCGCGAGCTCATGGCAAGGCCGTCGGGCTCGCGCACGGTAGGCACCGGGACGATGGTGACCCCCAGGTTCAGGTCTATCGCCATTCGCCGCACGACCTGAACCTGTTGATAGTCCTTCCGGCCGAAGTAGGCCCTATCTGGTGAGAAGATGTTGAAGAGCTTGCAGCAGACCGTGGTCACGCCGTCGAAGTGCCCCTCGCGGAAGGCGCCGCACAGGGGCTCGGTGAGCCCGTCGACATGCACCGTCGTCAGCGGCCGGTCCGGGTACATCTCCTCGGCTTCGGGGGCGAAGAGCAGGTCGACGCCCACGCCCTGGGCCAGTCGCGCGTCGTTCTCGAAGTCTCGCGTATACCCGTCGAAATCCTCGTTGGGCCCGAATTGCGTGGGGTTCACGAACAGACTCACGGCAACAATGTCTTCTTCGTTGCGGGCGCGTTGCATCAGAGACAGGTGGCCGTCGTGGAATGCCCCCATCGTGGGGACCAGCCCGACGGTTTTCCCGTCGCGCCGGACATTTCTCAGGAATGCTTGAGTCTCATTGATCGTCTTTGCGACGCGCATAGACTGCGATCAGCGTCCTTGGATCTTGTGGGGAAAGCGATACGGAGATGCCCGTCGGGGCGCAGTCCGCTCGGGGGGTATTGTAGCACAAATGGGTGGACGTGGCACGGGCGGAAGGTGGGGCAGCGGAGCGGGTTGTGTTGAAGAGCTCATGCCGCATGGCCGCGGGGTGTCACGGTTTGTGTGACGGGGCCCCGCGGGGGCTGTGAGACGCCTTGCACGGGGCTGTCCAGCAGAGCCGGACATCCCATGCCTGTGGTTGCCTCTCTTCAACGCAACCGAGGCTGTCGGCTCGACGGTCCACAGCCCTGAGATGGATTCTTCCGGGGCGCGTTACATTCCGCCGTACAGGCCGGTGTAGAACTTGATCACCATCGCGCCGATGATCAGGCCCATCAGGATGACCACAACGGGGACGACCGCCACCGCGAGCTTGCGGATGCGCGTATGGGTCTCGGATTCGTAGTGCTCCGCGGCTTTCGTCATCATCTCTTCGATATTACCGGTTTGCTCACCGGTCTCCAACAGACGGATCAGCAGGGAGTTGGTCAGACGCGTCCCGGCGAGGGCCTCGCTGAGAGGGATGCCCTGCTCAATACGCGGAACGGTCAGCCGTATGATGTTCGTGTAGTAGCGGTTCCCGCAGGTGTCGGCGGCCATCGGCGTGGCCCGGACCACGTTGACTCCGGCGGCATACAGAGTGCCGAAGGCTCTCGCGAACTTCGACAGGGCCAGGCGCTCGACAATGCCCCCGAGCCCCGGGACTGCGAGCTTGATCTGATCGATGGTGTTCTTGCCTGTCTCCGTGGCGGTCGTGCGCCGGTACAGCAGGTAGAGGACCAGGAATGGTATGCCGCCGAGCAGTGCGTAGATGAGAATCGTCTGAAAGAACACACCGAGGGCGGACATGAAGTCGACCATCAACCACGTCACGATACACCGGGCCGCGAGAGGGATGAACAGCGCGGCGCCTATGAGAATCTTCGCGTAGAAGGTCTCCCGGGCGATCATATTGCGCAGCTCGACCTCGCGCTCCAGATACTCCGCGATGTCCCTGAGCATGTTGTCCAACCGGCCGCTCATCTCGCCTGCCTCGACGAGGGCGATGGTGATTTCCGAGAACATCTGGGCGTTGTCTCGCATGACCGCCGAGAGCTTGTCGCCCTTGCTGACGCGCTCGGACGCCTGGGTCAGGAAGTAGCGGAACGTGTAGGACAAGGGGCGGTTGAGCTGGTCGGAGAGGGCCTGGGTGATCGTGACGCCCGCCCCGATCAGTGTGGCGAGCTCACGGAAGACAATGGCTTGTTCGCGGACGGGAACTGAAGTGGCCACATGGACCTCCAAAGGGCCCTGTAGTAGCGGAGACGGTGGTGAGAGCGGGCGCACAGCTCTCGGCAATTCGCGTGCCGCATCACGGAAGACGGAAGGTCCCGTCAGAACACATAGACGGCCGTACCCACGTTCACCATGCTGTAGAGCACCTTCGCGTCACTGCGATGCTGCCGGACACAGCCGTGGGACGCGGGTCGCCCCAGGCGATAGTACAGATTGGGGGACGTGGCGTGGATCCCGTGGCTGCCGCTGGATGTGATGCCGAGCCAGTACCGCATGTGGACGTGATACAGGCTGCTGTACGGATTGTAGCTCTTGCTGAAGACCTTGCCCATCGCCCCGCGTCGCCGGCTTCTCGCGCCGGGCCGCATCTTCGGCGTCGTGTACCCTCGGGCTGCGGTCGACACCATGTGCATCCGCTTGATCTCGCCGCCCCTAATGTAGTACAGCCTCTGCACACGCCGGCTGATGGCGAGGCAGTCGAGGGGCACCTTCTTTAATTCCCGTGGGAGCAGTCGAACGGTGCGGTACGTCACGGCTACGCACTCTTCGTCATCGTCATAGGCGGCCATGCGCAGGTGCAAGTACGGCCCGTCCAGCCACGGGACCTTCCAGGTCGTCTCCCCGGTGTTCGGGATCAGCCCTCCGTTGACGACGCCGCTGAACTCGCC
>JALGSS010000576.1 GCA_029821745.1 Candidatus Zipacnadia bacterium | reverse complement strand
TGCACAATCAGCAGCACACATCGAACCTTGGCGAGATCGTCTCAATCGACATTGCTTCAGTGGCCCGTGTGCTGGCCGTCGTGTCGGCCATCACCGGGTTCATCATCTGTATCTGCACCGCCTTCGCCATGGACCTGATGACCGAGGGCGAAGCAAACACTTTGATGCCGGCCGTGCTCCTGGTCGTCTTCTGGGCCATCTCGGGCTTCGTCGGTGGTTGCGTGTATGCCGTTGTGTATAATCTTGGCGCCGCGTTCGGGGGGCTCGAGGTCGAGGTAGAATGAGGCGTGGCGCTTCCGGAGGGATTTCCGTGTGCGCACTGCCTAGACGTGGGGTGAAGTCGGCAGTGGGGCCCGCTCTGCTCTTGCTGGGAGTGCTGCTCGGAGCGGCGTGGGTCGCCATGATGTTCCCGGTGGACAACGCCTACAAGGACACGAAGATATACGCGGAGGCCCCCGGGAAGTCGAACATGAGGGCTGATGCGGCCCACTATCACCATCGGTGCATTCAGGCCGGGACGCGGTACTCGACGATCTCCTGGCTGTACCCGGGCAAGCGCGCGAAGATGGTCAAGCGGGTCGGTGAGGCCCGGTTGAAACTGGCCCGGGCCTATGCCTCATGGGGGTACTATATACCGGCTGCGGTGACGGCGCAGGAGTACCTGGAGATGGGCCTTAAGAATGCGGACAAGCAGGCGGCCGAGGGCGTCCTCAAGTTGGCTGCGGCCCATGGGTTCACGGACAAGCACATCAAAGCGGCCCGTGGGCTGGAATTCAAGCCATTGATGGTGAAGTGTGAGATGATGGGAAAGGACAGGCACGGCATCGACTACAAGGTCACGGCGGAGTGCCAGGTTCGCAACACGAACCCGCATCCGGTCGGCCCCCTGGAGTACAGTTGGTATATCACTCGGTACCGGGCGCTCGGGCCGGGCCGCATTGACAGCTTGGGGCCCAAGGAGAGCAAGACTATCAAGATCAACTACGAGACGAAGTCCGACGAAGGCTTCATCGTGACGAACCGCGATATCCACCTGCTCCCGCACAGCATAAAACCCGGAGCCTGACACCTTCCGGGATGGCCTGCAATGTCGGTTGTCGGCTGCGGGTCCCTGGTGCCATTGCGGCAAGTGATCCGGCCCCCGCCTTCATTGACAGGCGGGGGCCGGCCTGCATCTCCGTGAGGCCACTGCGAGGTCTGCCTACCAGGGCGGAAGGCCCAGCGTGCCTCCGTCCATGACCAGCGACGTCCCGTTGATGTACGACGCGTCCTCGCTGATGAGAAATGCCGCCGCCTTTGCCACATCCAGCGGCCGGCCGAGTCGGCGCACCGGTATTTTCTGAGCGACCTCGGCGTACAACTCCTCCTTGGGCGTATCCCAACCCGCGCAAGTGGCCGCGAGCATCGGGGTGTCGATGGTCCCGGGGCAGATCCCCAGGATCCGGACCGCTCCGGCGTGGTCGTTCGCCAATGCGCGGATCATCGAGTCCAGGGCGCCCTTCGACGCGCAGTACACCGCGTGCTCCGGGAACCCGATGAACGCCGCCACCGAGGTGGTGATGATGATGACCCCGCTGCCGCTTTGCTCCATCGCGGGGATCGCGTGCTTGGCGAGCCACAGGTTCCCCAGGACGTTGACACCCATCATGGTGTCCCAGTCCTGCATGGTGAAGTCGGTGACGCGGCCCTGTCGCCAGGCTCCGGCATTGCTGTGTAGCGCGTCCAATCTCCCGTGAAGCTCGACCGTCTTGTCCACGAGTTGCTTCACGCTCGCCTCGTCGCGGACATCCACCTCCACGAAGTTGACCTCCAGGCCCTCCGCGCGCAGTTCGGCCTCCATTTCCTGGCCCTTGTCGACCTGGTTCGAGGCGATGACGACCTTTGCGCCGACCTCGGCGAAGTGCTTGCTGCAGCCCTCGCCAATTCCCGAGGTCCCACCCGTGACGATGATGACCTTGCCTTCTATAGACATGAGTTGCCTCCGATCATGGGGCAGTGCGTGCGACGCGCCGGCGCGATAGCAAGGGCGCGTCGGCCGGGCAGCGCTACGCTCCCTGGACTAGTGATCGATCTCCATGTACTCGAACACCGCGCCATCCTTGAGGATGAACGCGACCCGCATGCCCTCCATCGGCTCGAAGGGCTCGAGGAGGATTTCTTGACCCTCGAGTTCACGCTCGATGCTGTCGGTCTCGAAGGCGATGTGCGGCAGGTCACGCAACGGGCCGGTCGTTGGCGAGTCGGGCTCGTACCGCAGAAACTCGACCCTGTAAGGATGGGCGACGACGTCCGTGACCCAGACCTTGGTGGCGGGCACGTATGTTTCGCCGGGCTGTTTCTCGTCGGTCGGTAGACCGATATGGTGAAACTTGAGCATGGCTACCCTCCAGAGGTTGATCGGCCCATTTGGCCGATCGTGGCTAAACGATCAGTGCGGGCCGCTATCCAGCGGCGTGTTCAAGGGCGCTGTCCGCGATCTTGAAGAAATCATATTGCGGATTGTACCCCAGTATGCTGCGTGCCTTCGTGATGTTGATCGAGAAGGAGTGGTACCCGGGGCACTTCACCTCGATGGTGGGAAGCCCCATCTTCTCCGCCAGGTAATCTCCCGCGATCCGGTAGTTGAACGGAGCCGGGGCTGCGATGTTGAAGGAGTCGTTGAGCGCCACCGGATTGCCGAAGGCCTTCTCGAACCCGTGCATCACGTCCTCGATGTGGACGATATGCCGGCGGTAGGGCATGCCGTCGGCGTTCAGCAGGACGGGGATGTGCTCGGCGCCCTCCTCGACCAGCTTCATGATGTCGGCGGGCTGCTGTCCGAACCCGTGGCCGGGCTCGGCCGGGTCCACGTTCTTGAGCAGCGAGAAGTGCTCGAGTAGGTCGTCGTTCTCGAAGATCCAGGAGCACCGCAAGATCGTCGTCGGGAGCGCGTACTGGTATGCATACTGCTGGGCCATGACCTCTTCCATGACCTTCGTGAACGCGTAGTAGCCGGGGTAGGCCATCAACTCGTGGTTCTCATCGATCGGGATCGGCTGCGGGTAGAACCAGATGCCGAAGGAAGCGTCGCCGCCGAACAGGATGAGCTGCTCAGTCCCCTCAAACCGGCACGCTTCGAGCACGTTGAGCGTGCCGCGAACGCTCACGTCAAAGAAGGTGTCCTCGTCCTCCTTCGTGGTCGCCATCTGGATAACCGCGTCGGTGCCGCTGACGACCTCGCGCACCGTGGCGGCGTCGGCGATACTCCCATGGATGCACTCAACGCCCTCACGCTCAATGGCGGTGCGATGGACGAGAGCCTTCACCTTGACGCCCTGCTCTGTCAGAAACGATACGACTCGCCGGCCCAGTTTCCCGGCGCCGCCGAAGACTGCGACTGTGTTCAGATCCATCGTGTCCCTCCCCGGCCAATCGATGGCTGCGGGTTAGTAGTCCAGCACTGGAAGATGACGGAAAATGAGCGTCGTCACCGCGTCGGACGCCCCGCGCCCCCGCGTGTGTACTACTTAGCCACGCAAGGCCGAATCCCTTCACCGCAGGAGTAACCGACATTACTAGGGTTGGGGCAATGTGACGACCTCGTTCTCGCCGCCCAGACGTCGCGCGACCACAGCCCGGGCGTTCGTGATCAGCGGGTCGCCCCAGGGCAGATCGACGGTCATCTCGCCGGTACCCTTGTTGAATGCTACGAGTGTGTTGCCCACGCGCACGGCGTCACACGTCGGTGTGGACGCGTTCTGCGGCTCGGGGGCATTCAGCCAGCGATCACGCACCATCAGCGGCACGAGGAAGGTGGTCTCCGTTGTCGGGCGGCTCTGCAGCTCCAGCAACCCGATCTCCGCTTCGTCGGGAGTATGGTCGCGAGTCGGGTGGACGTACTGCGGCGTGTAGCTGCTGGTCGCTGGTCTCGCCCGTGATGTCAGTCGGAAGTATGGGAGCAACGGTGAGCGCTGCGTTCCCCCGCAGGATGCTCCAAACATTGTCTCCGGCGGCGACGTCCCCATAGTGATGCAGCAGCCAACTGAAGGTGCGCGGCTCCTCGGCGGCGAGGCGGTCATAGATCACCACCAGGCCCGGACCCGCGAGTACCAGAGTGCGCTCGAAGCGCGTGATCGCTGACGAACCCGGTAATGTGCGCTCGTCCCGGGTTGGGCGAGGGCCACATCTGCCCGTCACCATACTGGCCGATCCCGTCGACGAGCACGGTATTGTGGTTTCGCGTTTCCTTCCGGTACGTGTACCCCGGATCACCAACCAGAAGCTCTCCGCGCCCGAACAGGACGAAGTGGTTCTGCTCGGGGTGGTTATGCCCTGTCCCACTCAGACCGAACTTCGCACAGATCTCCGCGTAGAAGTGCCCGCCCATCGGCCGGCTGACGAAGGCGACATGTGTCGCGTCGTCCTCCCATGAGGTGCGGGCGAAGACCGTCTCGATATCCGGGTAGTACTTCGCCGGTGCCACGTTCTGCGTTGCGCTCTTGGGCTCCAGAGTCTCATCCAGGGACAGGAACGTGAAGCGGTCTCCATTGGGCCCGCGGCTGAGGAGGTGTGCGACGCCCATCGTCACCGGGTCCTGGAATCGCTTGGCCTCCCATAGCAGAAGCCGGGTGGGAGGCCGCCTCCCGGGAGGCACCGTGTCCTCCAGGGCTGCAGACTCCTCCAGGCCCGGGTACATATGATGCAGGCGGAATTCGGCCTGCCCCTTGAGGCCCTCATCGCCGGCCGGGATCTCCAGTCCGGTGCACCATTCATACAGGTCGGTGTACAGGTACAGCGTGGGCATCGAGTAATCCCAGTACGCCGGGCCCTCGTGGAAGCCGCCGTCCGGGCTAAAGGTCAGGGCGACACGCTCGTAGCGGTCCCAGACCCACGGCAGCCACTCCTCGGCCTCGGGGACCTCGCCGTAGACTGCCGCCGCGCCCATCGCGAGAGACAGGTGCGCGAACCAGTAGTGGTTCTGCTGGTAGGATCGCCCGCCTCCCTGACGCTCGGCGAGAGATGCGCTGAACACAGTCTCGCACTGGCGCTTGATCGTGTCTCGTACCCGCGTCCGCAGGTCCTCGGGAATCTCGTCGTAGAGCCAGTCGTACGTGAGCGCCACGCCCTCCATGAAGTACTCGGCATCAAGGTCGACGCCCACCTCGGGGTACGTTGTGGCCATCTCAAGCCACTCCAGGATGGATTCCAGGAGCTTCTCGTCGGGCGCCAGCAGGTAGGCGAAGGCGTAGTTGCTCAGCCCTCGGAATGACCCGCCGTTCCGTTTGCCTGGCCGGAAGGCAGGGGGCTTCTTCGTCAGTGCGGTCGGCGGGACGTAGAACTGCTTCACCCGCTCGTCGGCAACTCGCTCCCTGAAC
>JALGSS010000575.1 GCA_029821745.1 Candidatus Zipacnadia bacterium | reverse complement strand
GATCAATCGGGCGCTGGAAGAGGTTCTGGAGCGACTCTAGCAGTCCGAAATAGCTGTCCGCGTACTGGGCCGGCTCCAACTCTTGGAACTCTACCAAAAAGTCGAGGTCGCTGGCCTGCGGGTCGAAGCCGTGTCCCGTGGCCGAGCCAAAAAGCTCCAACCGGCGCACGTGATAGTGGAGACAGAGCGCTTCCAACGCCGCTCGCTTTTCGTCAATGATCGCAATCATCACGGGGGTATCCCTTTCTCTATCTTGCAGGCCCTGCTGTTGATGCCCATATTCTAGTGGATACGCGATGCGGGCGCAAGCGAAGCCTGTGCCACGAGAAAAGACCCCAGGCCGTCAGCGCCCGGCACAGGGCACTGACGGCCTGGGGTTGCTTGTTCCCTCTATGGCTGTTTGAAGATGATGGGCAGGGCGATGGCGGGTGGGAGGGATTCTCCCCCGCCGGCGAAGCGGATCTCGATGCCGCCCACCAGATCGCCTTCGATATAGCCCTCCACGTCGATGATCGGCACGCCGCCAGCCCCCTCACGCAAGAGACGAGCCTGCTGCCTGGCCTGCGCTGCTGCCCCTGTGGGGGGGCACGGAATCAACACCGTGACCGTGATCGTGATCTCGCTGTTTGGCCCGATCTCCACGGAGCCGCTTGGGTCGACGGTGATCTGCCAGTCGGCAGGCACGTCGAAGGTGATCATGCCGAGATCCACCGTGGCTGTAAAGGGCGAGTCGTTGTATACGGTAAAGGTAAAGACCTGCGTGCTGTCGCACGGCGGGATATCCGTCACATCCACGTTGTGCTGGCTCTGCTGCGGCTCGATGTGCCCCTCGGGATCGAGCAGGCGCACGAGGACGCACTGGTGGCCGCTAAGGCTCGGCGTCCAGCCAACGTCGGTGGTGGTCGTCGCGTGCGGGGGTATGGCCACGGGGACCACAGCGGGCACCATGCCGGTGGTCGTAAAGGGGATCCCCATGCCGAACTGGGCCCAGCCGAACTCCAGGATGACCTCAGCCTCGACGTCGCCGGTGTTGTGCAGGGTGACATACACTCTGCTCTCCTGGCCCAGTTCCGGCGGGTCAGGGTCGATGGTGATCTCTGATTCGGCATAGCTCTTTTCATGGCGCTTGTGGATCGATACGGGGGGTACGTCGAGTTTGCGGAAGCCGCCGAGGAGCTCGCCCGCCACATATGCCTCCACGTCAACGATGGGATCGCCGCTGCCCAGTTCCGCCCCAAAGGGGACGGTGATGTTCAGACTCACTGTCACGGCCTCGCCGGGGTGCAAGTTGGTCAGCACGTCCTCGGATAGGCTCGCCTCCCATCCGGCTTTATAGTTGATCAGTCCGAGGGTGACGGTCACTGGCTCCGAGTGTGGCCCAGTGCTCACGGGGAAGTCGAGCGCGTGCGACTCGCCGGGGCGCAGCGGCTCGCCGACATCCAGGTTCAGACTGCTCCAGATCGGCTCGAAACCCTCTCCCTCTATCATCACCCGCACGCAGAACTGGCCGGTCGCCTCGCCCGGATGCCAGACGGTGTGTCCGCGAGCAGCGCCGTGCGCCGGCACAAAGATCGCCATCGGATTAGGCACAATGCCGTCCCCGCTAAAGGGCAGGCCGATGCCAAAAGGCGCGACGCTAAAGGTGGCCCAGACGACCTGATCCTGATCGCTCGCGTTGGACAGCTCGACGGAGAGCTGCACCGGCTGCCCGGGGATGATGGGATAGGGGTCCACCCCGATCTCACTCTCGGCGAACATGGGGTCCTTGGGGCGATGGATGGCCACCGGCGGGCGGTAGACTTTGCGGAACCCGCTGATGAGCTCGCCATCAACAAAGGCCTCTACATCCACGATCGGCTGCCCGTCGGGAGGCAGTGGCTGGCCGGGTGGCGGCATGACCGTCAGGATGACCTCGCGCACCTCACCGGGCTGCATGTCAGGCAGGACATCTGGGGACAGTTCAAAGCCCCAGTCAGGAAGATGGGGGATCAGGCCCAGGGTGACGGTCACAGGATGCTCAAAGGGATTGCCTATAGGAATGTATCGGGAATGAGGGACGCCCGGCTCTAGCGGCTCGTCGGCGTCTATGTTGCGCTGGCTCCAGAAAGGCGGCTGCCCCTCGATGAGCAGCTCAACCTGCACGCACACATTGCCGCTCACGGGCGGGACCCAATGGAGGCACTCTTTGACGATGCTGTGGGGTGGAAGATGTACCAATCGCGGGCCATTGATGGGCATAAAGGGTATGCCGATTCCCAAGTCGGCCCAGGAAAAGAGTATCATGACGTCGGCGGGATCGTCCGTTGGGTTGCGCAGTTCGACGCAGATCTCGGTCGGCTGACCGGCCCGGACAGGGTACGGGTGCACGGTGATCTCGCTCTCGGCGTATATGGGGTCCTTGGGTCGATGAATCGGCACCTGCGGACGGTAGACCTTGCGGAACCCGCCGATGAGCTCGCCTTCGACAAAGGCCTCGACATCGACGATCGGCTGGCCGTCGGGAGGCAGGGGCTGCTCGGGTGGCGGAGAGACTGTCAGGGTGATCTCGCGTATCTCGCCGGGCTCCATGTTGGGCAAGATGTCTGGCGACAGCTCAAGGCCCCAGTCAGGCAAGTGGGGGATCAACCCCAGGGTGACGGTTACAGGATGCTCGAAGGGATTGCCTACAGGAATGTGTCGGGAATGGGGGATGCCAGGCTCTAGCGGCTCGTCGGCATCGATGTTGCGCTGGCTCCGCTGGGGTTCCCTGCCCTCTTGGGTCAAGACGACCTCGATGCACCAATGGCCGGGGACGGGGGGCGTCCACACGGTACAACCTTGAGCCATGCCTCCGGGCGGCACGTGCACGGTGGCCCAGCTCACAGTGGTGAAAGGTATGCCGATGCCAAACTCGGCCACCTTGAACTCGATGGTTGCGGTGTGCGCGGCGCTGGGATCCCGGTTGACCACCTCGGCGCAGATCCTGGCGAGCTGGCCGACCATGGGCGGCTCTGGGTGAACGGAGATCTCATCCTGGGCGTACCAGGGCCAGTCTCCCTCGGGGAAGGTTACCCTGACCTCCTCGGGCCGAGTTGTCGGCGTGGGGGAGGGGGTAGGCGTATCCGTCACACGCGTCGGTGGCGGCCCATCGGGGGTGTGCGACGGCGACGGCGTGAGGGTCGGCAGGGCATAGTAGACCGTGATGGACCAAAAGTTGAAAAAACCATCACATGGCCGACACCAGTCGGTCATGAATAGCTTCCAGGTGCCGTTGGCCAGCGTGTTATCAAAGACGTCGCTGTCAAAGTTGAGCACCTGCGGGCCCGACCCGCCGGGGCAGGGGTCGTGTATCTGCAGGAAGGTGGAGGTGGAGTGGTCGAGGCGGATGTTCAGGTCCTTGCTGCAGTTGTGGTCGAGGTTGACCGTGACCTCCACCTTGGTGACCCTGGCCTGGGACGGGGCGCAAGAGATGGTGATGTCTCTTTGGAGCGTGTTGCTGTACGTCAGGGTGCCGTATGTGTTGTTCTGTCCCGAGCAGGAGGCCGCCAGCTTGGCAGCAGAGAGGGAAGGCGCGCTCTCGGCAGAAGGCGAAGCGGCGGGGGCTGCCATGACGCCGATGACCAGGGCCAGGGCAATCGCGAGGCTTGCAACAAGTAACAGGCTACGACGCGGCGCGAACGGCTGACCAGA
>JALGSS010000574.1 GCA_029821745.1 Candidatus Zipacnadia bacterium | reverse complement strand
GGTCTGCTCGATGTACAGGTCCTCGATCCCGCAGCCCTCAATCAGTTCGGCCTTCTGCACGTAGGACCCATCGATGATGGGGAACTCGATGCGCAGGGGTTGGGCCAGCGTGACCGCATTTCCGTCGATGCTCTCGATCCGCAGCAGGTTGCGCCGGTAGCTGCCCCACCTGCACGCATTCTGGGTAAGCGCCTTCCAGCGCTCAGTTGCGGGCCCGTCGATCATCACCCAGTCACCCGCTGAGAGCCCGGCCGTCTTCTCAAGCTAGCTCAAGTGTCGTCTCGCCCCGCTTACCGTCACGCGCGAGCTTGATCTTGGGCCCCGCGAGCCCACGGCCCGCGAAGGTAATGGCGGCGTTCGAGGCCGGGATGGTCCGGGTGTCTTCGTATTCGGAGTCGACGATGATCGGCATCTCGCCGGTCTTGGTCGATCCGTCCTTGTACTCCGCGACGCCCTTGAGTGTGTGGGGACCATCCGCCACTTTCCCGACGATGCTCCTGCCGTAGATATACGTGGCGAATGAATTGCCCGAGTGTGTGCTGCGGGCCCACTGCTTGACGACCGCGTCGTCGACGGACATCGTCATCTTCATCAGGTCGGTAGGGGCGCAGTGCATCTCCAGCCGCGTGCCCTTACCGACGCGGCTGCCCGGCGGCGGCGTGTAGAAGCCGACGCCATTGTCCGGCACCGCATACCGGAAAATGAGCTTCGTCTTGCCCGCGCCCTGTCCGCGGATCACGACGCCATCATGGCGAACCGTCACTGGACGGTCGAGTACATAGGTGCCTTCACTCAGGACCACTGCGCCGCCACCGGCTCTGCCCACGGCAATGCACGCTTGGTTGAGGGCCTGAGAATCGTCGAGACCATCGTCTGCCTTGCCACCGTGCTCCTCGATGGTAGTGGCGGCGTCGACCCGCGGGATGCCCCCCTGGACGCCACACCGGGTCCAGTCCGGGTAGACGATCCCGTCCGGGCCGACAACATCCGCGGGCGTTAGGCGGCCGGTTTCACCGGGACGGATCTTGTACTGGCCCTCCCACGGCGGCTGCAGGCCCTCCTCGCCAAGATCCACGAACCGCAGGTCGTCCAGATAAGCCTCCACGTTGGCATGGCTGTAGCTGTGGACCCAGACCTCCAGAGTGGCGGCGTCGCTTGGTGTGTAGATGGGGAGACGGAAGGGGCGCCACTCCTTGGCGCTGCCGCCGAGACCTTTCTGGAACGTCTCGCCGGACACCACGAGTCTGCCGTCCTTGTCGCACACGCGCACGTACATCCCCAGGCCCGATCCGGAGACGGGGTAGAGCATGCCGCGCAGCTCAAACACGCCGGCACCCTCGATGGGGACGCGTGTGCTCTTCACGGAAGACCCGTTCTTGGGGTGAGTGTCGACCACCTTGAGGGAGTACTTGCCACTCGCGGCCCGCTCATCGGTGATGGCCGATGAGACGCCCTCGAACTCGGTGATGGACCACCCCTCCGCGCCGTCTTCGAAGCTACCGTTGGGGATCGGCAGTGGCGTCGGCTCGCACCAAGCTGCGCCCAGGGCCATGAACGCGACCGCCATCACGCCGAGAAGTCTGATCGTCATCTGTACGCTCTCCTGTCCTCAATTGTCCGTGGGCTTCACCAGGATGCCTGCGGCGGCCGCACCGTCTTCTCGCACGAGAATCTCCTGAACCGTGAACCCGGCGGCGTCGAATTCGTCCCGCGCGGCGGCTTCGCACCAGAACTCGTGCACGAACTGGTCGTCGGGAGTCAGCCGGTCCCCCGGCTCGTACTCAAGGTTCCCCAGGGTCAGCCACGCCGCGATCATCGCCGCCCTGCTGCGAGCTCGTGGGGCCTGGCGCCCGGCCGCGAAGCCGAATTGGCACACGCAGTGCCCCCCGGGGACCAACGCGTCCCTGATCCGCGCCAGGGTCTGTAGTCGGCGTCGCCGGGTGGGAACATACGAGTACAGCCACGTCGAGACCCACACGATCTCGAAGCTCTCGGGGGCAACGTCCAGCTCGGCGAGCTCCTGCACGAGGCCCTTGAACTCCACGCCCTGCGCGGCGGCATTCGCCTGTGTGGCCTCGACAAGCTCCGGGACGAAATCGGTGCCCGTGACATCGAAGCCCATCTTGGCCAGGGGAATCGCCTCGCGCCCGCCACCGACACCAAGCAACAGGAGCCGTCCTTCCCTGCGCCCGACGGCGTCCACGTACGCTTCCTCATAAGCGTGCAGCCCGACATCGACGAGAGACGCATTGCTCCACGCGTCTGCGCCGTCGGTGTTCCGCACTCGGCTGATCTCCACCAGGTCTGCCGGCTTCAGAATTCCCAGCGCCAACGCCCTCAGATGCGGCCCGCCCCGGCGCAGCCGCAGCGCCAGGGCTACTCGTGGTCTCATATATTGTCCCCTGCCACGTGTCTCGATGCCATGCCGCGTGCGTGACCTCTACTCGGGCCGCACCTTCCAGATCAGGATCTTCCCGTTGCAGCCCTGCTTGTCAGCCGGGCTTTCCTTAGGCATGCCACGGATATCCGCAACGAGTGAGTACGCGCGGTCCGCGTCGACATCCGGAACGTCGAATTCGTACTCGTGGTCCTTGTTGCGGTAAGCCGCCGTGCCCTCGTGTTCGTCGGCCGCGACGAGGGTCATCTCGCCCTGCGCGTCCTTCGGAGCCGACATCAGCGCCGCCTTGAAGATGTGCAGCCCGTACCAGCCACTCTCATAGACGAATCTGGCGCGGTATGTGCCCGGCTCGGTGATGAAGTCGGTGAGGTCCCATGTCTTCGTGATCTCAGGGCCCTCCGGGAAATCCTCAGTCTTCCACTCGCCGGCTTTGCGCATCCGGTACGGTCGGCCCGGGTCGTCGACGCCCAGACTCGCCACGAATTCGCAGACGGCCGTGCCCGTCTCTTCCGTTACCCGAACCGTGTCCTCGAACCGGCTAGTGGCGCTGTCCGGGGCCACGGCCTGCTGCCAGGCGACCAGACTCTCCGTGGTCTGTCGGGTGGCGGCATCAAGCCGCGCCAGCAGTGCCGCTGCGGCCACCTTCTCCTCCGCGGAGAGTTCCTTCTTTCCGCCGATGCTGTCGCCAATCTCCCGGATCGTCCGGAGCATCTTCAGGTACCCCTCGATTGTCCCCGTCTCGGCGATCATCCCCGCGTCGCCGACGTCTTCGGCAAGCCCGAGGGCAGTCTTGCAGACCGCCAGGTCCCCTGTGAGGTGCTCCGCGTCCGGGATGTATGTGAAGGGCCCTGCGCCGAACTCCGGCACGTTGCCGCTCTTGACGGTCTCGGCCATGCGCCCGAAGAACCAGTTATACGGAACGCGCGCGCCGTAAACGTCCCAGCCTACGGGCCCCAGCATCACCGCCCAGTCGGCAGCCTTCTCCGGATCAGCGACGCCCTTCTGGGTGAAGTAGGCCAGGGCGAATTCCCGCTCGTCGCGCCCTTTCGCATTCCACGACCACTCCGCAGCGGCGAGAATGTTGAACTCATAGAAGTGGTTGTCCGGGGTTGCGTAACCGCACAGGCACTGCAGCCCGTCATCGACGAACTCATTCATCCGGAAGCGGATGAATTGCGGGCCGCTCCACGGGCAGACGATGCGCCACGAGGCCGTCAACTGCGGATAGCAGCCCAGCCAGCCACCGGATTTCGCGTAGTCCTCCAGCAGCGGGTAGATCATCTCCTTGCGCGAGGAGTCATACGTCTTCCCGCCGTCGTAGTAGGTGATGCCGATCTCGCGTGGCAGCGCTGCAATAACCTGGTCGTTGAACGCGTAGCTCCCCTGAGTCAGCAACACGCGCAGCTTGATGTCGGGGCGCGCCTCACGGGCGAGTTCGAAGCCCCGCGCAATCGCCTCGGCCTCCAGGGTGAACTGACCCTTCGCTTTGCATTGCTCGCAGGCGCAGGCGACGTGGTGCTCTTGGAGAAGCACGCCGGCTTTACACTTGTGCCGCCATATGGCCAGGTCTTCGGGTCGCCCTCGCCGAGAGTCTCCGGGAAGACTTCGAACAGACCCGTCTTCCCGAGTTGGTCCAGGTGGGTGACGATCGGGATGACCTTCACCGCGCAGGCTGCCCCTCGCTCGATGAGCGTCTTGTCGAAATCGGCGACGCCCTTGCCCTCGGGCGTCACAGTCAGGCCTCGGCAGTGGCTCTCACACAGATTCATCTTGTAGCGGGCCATCCACTCGATGTCCCGGTTGACGCTGCCGCCCCACTCACCCCGCTCTGCCATGTCGGGCCAGTCAACAATCTCCCCCAGCGGCACGTCCATCACCCATTGCCCGTCCTCCTGTCTGGCAGTCGGAGCCACGAGTTGCCAGAGCGTCCGGATGCCGTAGTAGACGCCCTTTGGGTTAAGTCCCGCGACGATGAGTGTCTTGTCATCGGCTTGCTGTATCGTGTAGGCCTGATCCGAGTTCTTCACGCCCTTGAGTCGGTCGAGGCCGCCGAGAAGCCGTCCGGCGAAGGTGCCATCCGGGCTGGGGATTCCGACCAAGATCGTCAGGTCCGCGTCCCCGGGCTGCCGGGGAGGGTCGGTCACGCCGAACTTCTCGCGAGCTTCCGCCCCGATCTGCTCCGCGAAGTTAAAGTGCAGCGGATGCTCCTCGCCCCACAGCATGATCGAGACGCGGCCCGCACGGACCGTCAGCTTGTGACCAATCTGCGCATCCTTCGGCAGTGGGATGACGTTCAGAAGCCAGTCATGGGCCTCCTGCTCCGACACAGCCACCGGCGCTGCAGAGACCATCGCGGCGCTCACTCCCAGCAAAGCGATTGCGAGTGTGAATGCATGCAGTTTCATGTGGGTACCCCCTGTGAAGTCTGTCTGGTACTGAAGCCATTTCTCGCCGACGCGCGGATTCCCCTGCCTGGACGCAAGCAGGACACCGGTCTCCCCGAATGGAAACTCACTGGCAGCGAACCCACACACGCGCATTCAGGGGGAGCAAACGAGCCATGACGACTGTGCGCTGTCTATTCACGTTACTCACTGCTCTCATCGGCGGATACTCGCTGCTCGCGGCACAACCGGGACCCGGCGCCGT
>JALGSS010000033.1 GCA_029821745.1 Candidatus Zipacnadia bacterium | reverse complement strand
GCGGCCGTCGTCTTGTCGTGATCCGGCCCGGTCGTTGGCCGACTTCCCCTGCAAACCTGACGGCCCGCACCACCGGCAAGATGGGTGGTTCGCGAAGTCACATGAAAGGGTGCCACTGGCACGCCCCGTGCCAGTGCGTGAGAGAAGGACGTCCGGAACACTGGTCACGCTTCGCGATGACCAGTGCCACACGTCGGTGTGCTGCACGACGGAGGACAATGTGAGTGCGCCGCCGAATACGCCCCCAGCACTGATCGCCGAGCCCCTCTGGGGGGATCCGCATGCTGTTGCGAGCCGCCTTCATCGCATTCCTTGGTATCGCCGCCAGTGGCCTTGCATGGCCTGGGGAGCCCGCCGAGCCCGAGGAACTCGTCCGCGGGCGGCAGCTCACCGGCTGCGCCTTTGCCCTTGACGGGCAGTCCATCCTCTTCTCTGGACGTGGAGATGCTCCCCGCGAGATCCGTCGCCTGAGTTGGGCCGAACTCGAGGAGGACGGTCCCGGGCCTCTCTGGTTCTCCGAGCGTACATGGATCACCTGGGGCGTGAGCCCGCTGCCCTTCGGCAAGAAGATGATGTTCGTCCGGCGCGGCAGTAAGCGGGGCGGCCTGTGGATCCACGACTTCGACAGCCAGGAGGAGACCCAGCTTCGCCGGGACCCGTTCATGGGTCTCCCGCCGACGATTTCTGGAGACGGGAAGGTCATCATGGCCTACCGATGGGCGGGTAGGTCGAAGCGCATCGGCGTCGTGAACCCGGAGACAGGCAAGTTCAAGTCGATCCCCGGCAAGGACCTGAGCTACCCGGCCCTCAACGTCTCCGGCAAACGCCTGCTGTTCATCCGCGAGGGCCAGGTGTGGCTGCGGGAGTTGCCAGGCGGCGAGGACACCGAGGACAAGTGCCTCACGAGCGGCGAACTGACATGCTCGTGGCCCTCGTGGGGCCCCCGGGAGCGGGAGATGACTTTCGTTGCCTGCGCGGAGGATGGCATCGGCAAGATCGGGGCAGTGAAAGTTCCGACTCTGGATGCGCGGTGGCTTGTGGAGAACCTGCGCGAGCCACGCAGCCCGGTGTTCTCACCGGACGGCAAGTGGCTCGCGTTCATCTCGAAGAGCACGGATGAGCGTGAGGAAGACATCCTCTGGCGGCTCCGACTGAGGGAGTAGCGCTAGCCCGGCGTGCAACCGGGAGACGTCACTCCCCTCCGGCCGCGTGGCTGTAAGGCTTCTCCGTCGTCGCCTTGTCCCGCAGCTCAACCCGGTCGATGCCGACCCATGGCCGGTTTCCGATGACCCCGTTCGCCGCCGTGTTCTTGATCTCCAGGGCATTGACACCCGCTTTGAGCACCTCAGGCGCGACCCGTATCTCAAGCTGCGTGAGCTTGTCGCCGGCGAAGAGCATGTCGCCCTCGAACACCAGGGCGTCGTTGATCTTCACCTGCCCCGCGATGGTCGGCTTCGACGCGGGCGCTGTGATGATGCCGAACAGAGACAGGTACAGGGGATCGGCGGGCGCTTCGGCGAGGCGGAACCACGCGGTCATGTGGTCGTAAGGGTCGGTGCCGCGACCGTACAGGAAGTTGCCCTTGGTCGACACCTGGACGAGGCTCGGGTGGCTTCGGAACCCGTACCAGTAGCGCATCGAACCGCCGCCGAAGAACTCGTTGCCGAACAGCACGAGCGGCTCGGGCGGCGCGAACAGCTTCGCATCCTCGGGGTCGCGCGGACCGAGAAGCTGAGCCAGCCTGCCGATGGCCCCGGATGCATAGCTGGCGGAGAGCGCATGGGACGCATTTGCGTGGCTGGACGCGTACTTCGTGGATGTGGTGTCCGCCTTCAGCACGTTGGCGAGAGCTTGAGCCTCGTCGAAGGCCTCGCCCGCGGCATCCATGTCGCCCTCACGGATCCCGAAGTAGCTGCGCGCCAGGGCGTCGAAGAACTTCAGAGTCGTCTCCCCGTAGGTAAACAGCCGCTCGTCCTCCTCAACCCTGGCCCGAATGCGGTCTGGGAGCTCGGAGGCGAGGACCTCGTCGATGATAGCGCGGCAGCGGGCCGCGTAGGCGAGGGAATCCGAGAGACTAGGCCCCAGGTTCTCACCGTAGAGCCGCTGATCCGGCGGCTGCAGAGGATCGCCTGACGCCGGCGCCGCGTGCTCGGTGGGCTCATAGCGCAGATGCGAGGCGGGGAATAGCTCGCCTGAGCTTCGCTCGAGGCGTCGTGAGAGCCCGTACTTGAGCTCGCTGACATTGCTCAGCATCCACTCGAGGTTCTCGTAGAAGGTGCGCATGCGCGCGTAGGCGTTCCCCAGCTCCCCGCAGTCCGTGTCCACGTCCCACAGTTGCCGGGCCATCTGCCAGTTCGTGAGCGACTTGTTGCCCCAATTCTGGGTCGTGCAGTGCATGTAATGAAAGTGGCGCGCACCCAGGGAGTAGTAGTAGGGGATATCCTGGGTCATTGTGTTCATGTAGCAGATCGGCAAGCACTTGTACCCGGACACGTTGTAGTACTCGCCGATGCAAAGCTGGCCCTCGTAGTTGCGCTCATCGGCGACCGCCCAGCCATGCAGGTGCTCATTGTAGCGGCGGTTGCGGGATCATCGGCGACCGCCCAGCCATGCAGGTGCTCATTGTAGCGGCGGTTGCGGGAGCACGTCGGGTCGGCAAACTCGTGGACGTAGCAACGCACGATGGGGAAGTAGGTAGCAATGCACACGTCGTAGTCGAAATCCGCCGGCAGCGGATGCGTGGGCGGCTGGAGAACATCGGCGTAAGCGAGGAAGAGCAGTCGCACGGGCCGGTTGATGCGCCCTTCGGCCTGCGCGCGTTTGATGGCCTTCGCGTAGGCATGAACGAACAGCAGATTGCGGTCGGTCTGAGAGCCGAGGGCCTTGCAGTTCTCGCACTGGCACCACCTGCCGCCGTCGAGGGTCCAGGCGTTCATGATGTCGGCATCGGCGTAGCGTCCCTCGGCGAGGTCATCCACTGCGCCCTTCATCCACTCGGCCATCGCGTCTTCGTTGGAGGTGCAGAAGTTGTCGCCACCGTCGCCGCGGATGCGGTCGCTGCGCTTGCCCTCTCGCAGGCCGAACCACTCGGGGTGGGCCTCGAAGTAGGTGAGCTTGCCGTTCTTGTCGGCGTCGCCCTGGTACTCGGGGCTGACTGGGTACGGGTCGTCGGGCTTGGCGTCGTCCCCGTCGAACTTCGGGTGGTTGTAGGGGTACTCGCCCTGGGGTGGCAGGTAGAAGCTGGTCAGCACGTGTCCGCCGCCCACGAGCATGATCCCGAGCTTGTGCAGCAGCGGCTTGTTGTCCTGCTGAACGCACCAGTAGTTGAGGCGGTTGCGGGCCATCCAGAGCACGAACTGCTCATCGCCCCGATTCTCCCACGCGTGGAAGCCACGGGTGAGGAACTGGGGCGATTCGGCGATGTCCAGGTTGGGGAAGGTGTCGGACCTCCATGACGGGACCTCTTCGTTCACCTCGCCCGGCGCGTACCACCGGACGCCGAGGGAATGCAGGAAGCGATAGGCCCCGTACAGCGTCCCGACACGTGCACCGCCGGCGATGAGCACGACGCGCCTGCCGCCCTGCATCGCGGATTTGATGATGTAGCCTTCGGGGCCGAGCTGCTTCAGGGCGGACGCTGACACGCCGAGGGACGGCGCGATCTGAGTCATCAACGCATTGGAGTCAGGCGAGCCGACGACGATGACGTCACCCTCAGGCGACGCCAGATCGTCCACGATGGCGAAATCACCGGCCCCGCCCGTCATCTTGCGCAGGTACTGCTGAAGCTCCGTGGCGGCGAACGCCTCGGTGCAGATCGTGTCATCCGCCTGATCCGCGTCGCGCCAGTCGACCTGGGCCTCACTCGTTCCCGCCTGCAGCGCGCTCTCGTACTGCCCGGTGTTGACCACAATCGTCGCCGAGAACGCAGTGGCTCCCAGCGCGAGGAGCAGGCACGTCGTCCAGATTCCGAGCCTCATGATCAGGAGGGCTCCCTTCCGTCATGGGTTGAGAGTGAAACGGTGCCGCAGGGGCACATCTCGGCGGACCTTGTCGTACCACCCCTGCGGCGCGTAGTCATCGGTGTGCAGGTAGCAGCGGACATCGACGCCGTCGCTGTTCTCGTCGAAGGAGAGAAGCCGGGTCAATGGCACGGCCTTCTGCATCACGTGGTATTTCGTCATCGCGGCGCAGTTGATGAAGGTCACGCCCCACTTGCTCTCAATGTGTGATCGGCCGCCGTGGGTGTCGTCGGGGTGCGTATGTGTGTGGCCGCCCAGCCAGAGATCAATGGCCCCCGGGTGGGCCTCGAAGTACTCCTCGAAGGCCGGGCTGTCAGGCTCGTCGCCGATGAAGTAGAGGTAGGACGCGCCGATCGGCGCACCGTCCTCGAAGCGCCCGTGGTAGCGAGCGTCGACGCCTTCCCAGCGGCCGGATGCGACGGTGGTGTCGCGCAGCATGTGGTGATGGCAGGTCACGATGATCTTGTCCGGGTTCGCTTCGACGGTTTCACGCCACCAGTCGAAGGTCTCGCGGGTGATCTTGCCGGCGGGATAGCCCCCTTTGGCGGCTCTTCCGGCCGGCGGGCCTCCGTCATTGCGGTCGCCCAGCATGATCACCAGCATGTTGCCGATGGTAATCGTGTACCGTTCCCAGGTGCCCTGAACGGGGTACGGGCGGCGTTGCGCTGAGACGCCGGAGATTTCGGTGTTCTCTCCGAGAGGGTCAATCCACTTGCGGAACCACCACTGTGTGGGCTCGTCGGGGCCGTTGGCGTCATGGTTGCCCAGGAGATTGTAGAAGTGCTCTCGGGGATGCTTTGTCGAAGTGGCGAGCTGGCTGAGAACTTCCTCGCCATGCCGGTCCTGCGGGGTGCCCTGCTCACCCATTAGATCGCCCAGGTGAAGCATGATGTCCCAGTCAAAGGGAGGGCCGCCGAGGTCGCCGCCGGCTTCGGAGTGCTCAATGGCCTCTGCGAAGCTGCGTCGCCCGTGCAGGATGTCTGTGTGAACGTGGCTGCATCCGCCGACCCACATGTTGAAGTCTGACATGGAGTACCGTCGCCTCCCGGCTGCTATTCGTGACGCCGCCAAAGATCAGGCCGGCCTCGTGAAGGCCGGCCTGATCTTGATGTAAGCAGTAACGCGCATGGGCCTACCGGAACAGCTTCTCGTTGAGCAGTTCGCCGAGTTCGCCCATCGTAAAGGGCTTGGCCAGCGCCGCGTCGATGTCTTCGAACTCGTCTGCGGAGAAGTCCCAGCCTGTCATGATGACGGTCTTGATCTGGGGACGCAGTGCCTTGGCTTCCCGAGCCAGGTTGATGCCCGACAGACCCTCCATCCCGTAATCGGTGAGCAGAACGTCGAAAGGGGCCTCCCGCAAGTGTTCCAGGGCCTCGAGGCCATCGTACGCCGTGGTTGGGTGATGCCCCATCTTGCCGAGGGCGACGCCGGCGAAGTCGGCGATCGGCTTCGAGTCATCGACCACCAAAACGGAGAGCGGCCCGCGTGTCGTCGCTGCCGGCTCGACCTTCTCTGCCTCGGGCTCGACGCCCTGTGCGGAGGGCAGGGAGACTGTGAATACCGTGCCTTCGCCCACGGTCGAGTCGACCTTGATGTTTCCGCCGTGGCGCAGGATAATCCCGCGGATGACGGCGAGTCCGAGGCCGGAGTTGTCGGCGCCCTTGGTGCTGAAGAAAGGCTCGAAGATGTCTCGACGCATCTCTTCAGACATGCCGACCCCGGTATCCGTGACCGAGAAGACTGTCATGCCGTTGTCTTCCTGCTGTCCGCGAACTGTGATCGTGCCGCCCTCGGGCATCGCCTCACAGGCGTTGACGATGAGGTTGGTGAGGACGTTCCCGACCTCGCCGGAACTGCCGACGACCATCATGTCATCCTCGATCTCGCTGGAGACGTTGATGGTCAGACCCTCGCGCTGGGCCTGGTCACGCCAGCGGGGCCTCAGCGTATTGATGACGTCGCCGGCAAGCTCGCGGAGGTTGAACACTTGGCGATCCATATCAGTCCGTGCCTGTGAGAAGCGCTGGATGCGTTTGACAGTGGCTGACCCTCGTTTGGCTGCGGCTACGATGGTACTCAGTTCCTGACGCCGCTCTTCCGGCATCTCGTCCAGCAAAAGTAGCTCGGCTGGGCCGAGGATCCCGGCCAAAGTATTGTTCAGGTCGTGGGCAACGCCGCCGGCCATCTGCCCGAGAGCGCGGAGGCGCTCGGCGGCGATGGACTGCTTCTCAAGCATACGTTGCTGTGTGACATCAATCCCCACAACGATGATGTGGATGACGGAGCCCTCGGGTGAGAGCTGCGCCACATAGCGCCAGTCGATGTCCCGGGCCTCGCCGTGCTTCGTGGTCCAGGGCTCCTCAAGATGGCCGCGGCTTGTGCCTTCGGCCACGCCGGCCACGAGATGCTGCGCGGCTTCCCTGCGCTCCGGGGGCATGAGCGTCTCCCAGTAGGGCCGGCCGAGCAACTCCTCCTCAGTGTAGCCCGTGATCCGCTCGCCCGCCGGATTGAGCCGGACGACGTTTCCCGCGGGATCCAACACCATGATGATGGCGTCGGCGGCGCTGATGATGTTGCTTGTGAAGTCGCGCTCCCGCCTGACCTCCATCTGGGCCTGTACGCGGTCGCTCACGTCCAGCACCGTGCCCACGGTGGCCTCCCGGTCCCGGTAAGTGGCGTCGACAACGGCCACTTCGCACCACAGAGGGGGGCCCTTGAGAGGCCTGAAAACCACCTGGTCGGAACGCGTCAGTGCACCGTCAGGGTCTCGGCGGCGCACGATCTGGGCTCGCAAGCGATCGGCGTGTTCCGGGTCAAAGAGCTCCCACAGAGACAAACCGTACACGTCGTCCTGTACACAGCGGGCCATCTCCGCGAACTGCGGGTTGGCGTAGACGATGTGCCCATCTTGCTGGATCACGATGCCTGTGGGAGACGTTTCGGTGATCGCCCGGAATTGCTCCGCCCGGTCCTGCAGCTCGACTCGGGCACGCTGGTTGTCCATGAGCAGAACGTTTTGTCGCCGTAGCGCCTGGTTCATGTGCCCGAGGGTCAGTTGCACGAACCCGGCCACCGTAACGTAGACGATCAGGCTGAACATGGTGATTGCGGCGAACTCTTCGTGTAAGCGCGGGTCCTTCTGCGCGTAGGCAAGAGCAAACATCGGGAGCGATGCGAAGCCGGCTATAAGGCCCCCCCAAGCTCCCAGCAACACTTGCGCGAGGATGATGACGAGTAGGTATCCGGGGGCCAACAGATGAAGCTTCTCCGGCACGATGACGCCCACGGTGATCGCCATTCGGGCCGCGAGAATGCAGATGAGCATCCAGGCCGCGACCTCAAACCGGCCGTGGTGGGCGAGGTAGCGGATCCCGATCACCGACAGGGCCATCACGATGGTGATGGCGAGGTCGGTGGCGTACGTCGCAGCGGCACCAGGCAACGTTGCCCAACTGACGATATCGCTGATGGCGATGGCGACCGCGAGGCCGACGAACCCCATCGCCGTCCAGTCGAGCAGGCGGGAGCGCTGCTCCTGTATGGGCGTGATGGTCATAGAGCGGTATCCGTCCGGTTCTCGCCTGCCCAGGTAGCGCACGGGTCCCGCTACCGGCCTGCTGACGTTTCTTCGCGTGCCGACGGCTCCCCGCCGGGTCTGTCAGGCAGTGAACGAGCCGGCTGTCCGATCGCTGGTTCGACGATTGGTTCAGGCATTCCTCGCCAGGACACGGACGACCAAGGGACAGGGAAGGTCGCCACACCCACACGGCCGAATTATAGCACGAAACCGCAACGTCGACACCAGAATCCGCAATCACGAGGGCCAGTCCAGGCTCGGCAGACATCCTGGAGGAGAACCCGACAGTGGATTATTCCATGCGGCAGGGCACGCCCGCAGACGCGGAAGCGCTCGTAGAGATCAGGGCGGCCGCCTTCGACATCTCACCCGACAACCCGCGCTATCCCCAGATGGTGAACATGGCCGAGCGCGCCCCTCAGGCTTTCAGGGTGATGGAGCGCGGGGGCGAAATCATCGCCTTGCTCCACATCGGGGACGATTGGCTCCAGGTGGGCAAATGCGCGGTTCTGAAGGGCGATGTGGGGCACGTATCGGTGCGTCCCGACCTTCAGGGCCAGGGGATAGGCAGCACGCTCATGCGCGAGACGATGGAGTGGATGCGCGAGAATGGCTATCACCTCTCGCGTCTCGGCGGATTGCTCAAGTTCTACCGGCGGTTCGGCTACGAGCCCTTCCCCCGGCGTTTCGTCGAGTTCTACCTCGATGAAATCCAGACGGAGGCGGGCATGGTCCCGGCTGCGGAAGCCATTGCCGAGCCCAGTGGATACGAGGGCGTGATCAGGCCGTACAACGAGGCCACCGACTGGAAGGCACGAGCGGAGGTCAGGTACGCCTTCGACAACGGGCGCTCCGGCGCGTACCGCGTGACAATGGAGGCGACAGAGCCCACATCTCCGGCGCCCCCTGATCCCGATGGCCTGCAGTTCGTGTATGAGGTGGACGGCCGGGTGAACGGCATCCTGTTTGCGGCCGAAGCCCCTCTGGAGTCCTCGGAGACGGAGACTTGCTTCAACGTGGGGGATTTCGGCTACCTGCCTGACTGTCCCGAGGCAGGCGGGCTGCTGTTTCAGCAACTGCTTGCCAGAGTCGTCCACCGGGCGCCCGTCCGCATCATAACGCGCCTGCCCTTCGACGAGCAGGTGGCGAGCGATCTGACCCAGGCAGGTGTCGCCTTCCACCGGATCGAGATGTTCCAGGCCCCGGGAGGCAACATGATCCAGGTACTCAACCTAGCGGGGATTCTTGAAGAGATCGCTCCGGAGCTACGCGCCCGTCTCGCCGCGAGTCTCGTGCCCGACTGGGCCGGCATCGTGGAGTTCTCGCTGCCCGGGCAAGCTGCACAGCTCGCGGTAGGGGAGGGGCGCGTCGAAGTGATTCAGAGGGATACGGCCACCGTTACACTGGAGTCGACCCAGGCCGAACTCACCAAGGCCCTGTTCGGGATCGCCGGGCTGGATGAACTGCCCTGCGTACGGTCCGCGAGTCTGGACGCGCGAACGAGGGAGTTGCTCAGGGCTCTGTTTCCGCGCTGTCCCGCCGGGTCAGGCCCGTGGGGGTAGGTGCGCGGGAAGCGTACTCCTGCTGGAGCGGGACGCGTCCGGAGGTGGGGGTTCTGGGAAGGTCGGTTCGCGTCGGTGGGGCAAGTCGTCAGATTGAGAACTGCATGCCTTCGCGGGCTGCGTCGCAGATCAGGTTATGGCCACACTTGGCGACGTAGTCCCGCGCACGCCAGGAGAGCTCATCAATCTGCTCGTCGGTCCGGTCGGGGTCATGATGGAACAGGACGACACGTTTCACGCCTGCCTCGGCGGCCATGTCGATGACGTCCTCGTACGAGGAGTGCCCCCATCCCGCATGCGTCGGCATCTCCTCGGGCAGGAACTGAGCGTCGTGGATCAGGACATCCACGCCTTCGCACAGTCCGGCAAGGGTCGTGCGCCGGGCCTCTCCGTCTCGCCCTGCGGCGCGCAGTTCATTGTCAGTCGCGTGCAGCAGCGTGCCCTCGCTGTCGTCGCTGATCCGGAAGCAGCAGCATCCGCCGGGATGAGAGCACATCCCCAACTGCAGCGTCGCTGAGCGGATCCGCGTGACGCTGTCTCCCATGTCCATGAAGGTGATCTCCGCCCGAAGCTGCCCGAACTCCACTGGGAAGCTCAGTCCATCCATCTGCGTGTAGAGCAGGTCCTTGATCGCCTTGATAGAGTGTGACGAACCGGCGACGTGGATCTGCCAACCCTCTTCGTAGGCCGGCTGGAAGAAGGGGAAGCCATGCACGTGGTCCCAGTGGGCATGGCTCATCAGAACGAAGATAGGTCCCCGGCGACCTTCACGCACGAGCTTCTGCCCCAGGGCGCGAATGCCCGTCCCGGCGTCGAGTATCAACTCCGTACCGTCGATGAGTTGCACTTCGACACATGGCGTGTTGCCGCCATATCTGACTGTCGCCGGGCCTGGGGCTGGGACAGATCCGCGTGTGCCCCAGAGGGTCACGAGCATTGCCTCACCTCTATGTGGTCACCACTGCCTTATTCCTCAAGTCCGGCTAAGTTTCCTTCACACGTCTCCGGCCAACCCCGAACCAAACCTGAATGCGCCCTCAGTATATCAAAAGCCGGCCTGGAGGAAAGTGCAGGTTCTGTCCGGCTCCTCGCGCTCGGCGCCGCAAAGTGGCCATGGTCGTGGTGCGGCTTGCCTTAGCGGGCGCGAGCGACTAACGTATGGGGCATGAATGATCAGGATCACTACTTCTCGACCGACCCGAGCAGTCCGTCAGAACCCAGCCAGATCGAGGTGTCGGTGCGCGGCCGGCGCCTGACCTTGCATACGGACCGCGGCGTGTTCTCCCGCCGCCAGGCAGATAAGGGTACGCTGCTGTTGCTGCAGTACGCTGAGCTACCGGATTCCGGCGCTATCCTTGATCTTGGGTGCGGCTACGGCCTCGTCGGGCTTGTGGCGGCGCTTGATCGCCCGGATGCCGGCGTCACTCTCGTGGACGTGAACTCGCGAGCGACCGACCTTGCGCGCCAAAACTGCGATGAAGCAGGAGTCAGCAATGTCGAGGTGCTCACCGGCGATGCCCCCGAGGCGCTCGCCACAAGAACCTTTGACAGTATTCTGTGCAATCCGCCTTACGCGGCAGGCAAGCGGGTGTTCATGGCACTGCTTGAGGATGCTGCGAAACGCCTTAACCCAGATGGCTCGCTCTGGATCGTCGGGCGCACGAAGCAGGGCATCAAGACAGTGGTGAGGGACCTCTCGCCGCTGTTCGCATCGGCTGAGACCGTCAAGATTAGGGGCGGCTACCGCGTTATGCGGCTACAGGCCTCCGGGGGCGACGACGAGCAGAGAATCCCCCCCGAGTGAGGGTGTGGCCTGGGCCGAACACTGCGAGAGGCGCTACCAGACGCCGGCGACGTACCACTTGCCATCGACCTCTCGCAGGCCCACTTTGATCGAGCCTGCGTCACCGCTGAGCTGCGCCGTGGCGTTCTGTACCGCTCCGACCGTGACGTTGGCCCCCAGGCGCGTCTGCAATGCCGCCAGTTCCGGGGCCTTGTCCCCGCGCAGCTTCTTGACGATCAGGTCTCGTTGCCCTGAGGCGATGGTGTCCCAGTCTTCGTTCTGACTGCGCGCCTGGGTCACGTAATCGAAGCACTTGGCGGCACCATCTAGGTCTCCGGACTCGAGCGCCTTGGCGAAGGCCTCGGCGGTCTCCGACGCCGTGGCTCCAGCGCTCGCCTTCCGGCCGCAGCCGGACACCAGCATCATCAGGGCGAGGATGAGCACCAGCGCCGACACCTGACACGCCACGGCACGCATTTGCATGGGTCACTACTCCTTGCGGGCTACGTAGAATGCCCGGTCACTCCATCGAGTGACCGGCCGGAATGTGTACGCATTGAACGGCTGGATGCCGACGAAACCGGCCGCCTCAAGCATCTTCAGGACTTCCTCGTTCCGGTATGCGTACTGGCAGTGCGTCTCCCGGAACTCGACGGTGTCGCCGTCATTGCCTCGCCACCTGAACCACATGTCCACGCTGCAGACTCTCGCCTTGGGGTCCCAGTGCGCCTCCCACGAATACAGCAGCGGGTCGTCCGAGGCCAGGTTTTGCTGCGTGAAGAGTCCCGAGGTCAGCGCGCGCGGCGTGTTGACATCGAAGATGAATAGCCCGCCCGGTTCCAGCACACGGTACACGTCCTCGAAGCATTGCGCCAGCAGCGCGGGATCAAGGATGTAGTTGAGGCTGTCGTAGACGGAGACGACCAGGTCGAACTGCTCGGGCTTGATCGCCAGAAACGCGGCGTCACTGACCAGCGCCGGCAGTGCGGGGGCCTGAGCGCTGCAGTGCCGGACCATCGGCTCAGACAGGTCGACCCCGAGCACATTGTAGCCGCGACGGCACATCTCGGACCCGGCGCGCCCCGTTCCACAGCACAGGTCAAGTACCTTCGCCGGCTTCATGGCCCAGCGGTTCAGGATCGCCTCAATGTAGTCCACCCAACGCTGGTAGGGCACCGCGCGCATCAGATGGTCATAGTATGGTGCCACGTCGCCGAATTCGCCCTGGCCTGGTATCGGAACCGGGGTGTCTTCGGCGGGCGCTTCGCCAACGGGTTTGCCGAACAATCCGCCAAATCGAATCATGCACTGTGGCCTAACGGAGCTGAATGTAAGTGTCGGTGATAAGGATGATAACACGCGGGAGATCGTTCTGAAAGCTCTCGCCGTACCGGCCGGTGGCCCAGGTGATGCGCATGGCCGCCATGAAGCGGTTCTTGCGCTGCGAACTCTCCTGCGTTATTCGCGCATGGAAGGGCACGGACAGCGACTGGTGAGGTCCCAGCTCGACGATCTGCCGCGGCGATGGCTTGCTGAACTTCACGTGGCGCGTCGCCATCGGCTTGATCTTGATACGGCGGACGGCCTTGTCGGAAATGTTCTCCAGCTTCACCCGCAGCTCGAATGCCGCTCCTACAGACGCTGACTTCGGCCACTCAAGGGACGCTTTGAGCGGGTATGCCGCCCAGGTTTCACGCGTCTTGCTGAAGGCGGCGCCTCCGGCCAGGGCCCACTCGCTCGGCGGGTACGGTCCCAGGTTACCGACCATCGCCGCGCGGCTGATGTCGTGCCAGAAGGCTCCCTGTGTGCGCCCGCCAGGTATGAACTGCTCGTGGGCCTGGATCATCCGCCGGTATAGCTCCTCGGGGCCCATCCGCTGGTGCGAGCGGTTGTCTACCTGGTCGCCGCAGACAAGGGTCACCTGGCCGGGCCGCAGGTACTCCTTCCAATCCTTGACGATGAATTCGAACTGGTCGCGGCCGGAGACTTCATAGAGCATCGGCGCGATGATGTCGGCGCCCGCGTCCGTGAACATGAGCGGGTCCTGGCCGTGTTGCACTCCGTGTCGCCAACTGAGTGAGAAGATCCAGAGAGGTTTTTTGATTTCCGCGGCCTGCACGATGTTCGCGACGCGCTGGGCGCCCAGATGAGCCCGGTACCAGTTCCAGGATTCGTAGAAGGTTGGGTTCTCGTAGCACCCCGGAGGCTCGACCCGCTTTGCCACGTACTTCCATCGTGCCGCCTGGCTCATCTCATCCCACGCCGACGGGAGCGACACCGGCATTGTGTCGGCGAAGTCATCCGTCAGTTCGTAGCCCGGCTCGGTGCGCATGTAGTCCAGGCCCACGAAGTCGATGTTGGGGTCTCGCCGGCAGTCCTTGAAGAACTGTGCCAGTTGCGCCTCCCGTCGCCGGTCGAAGAATGACACAAACTCCGTGTCCTTGATCTCCCCTGTGGAGCGAGAGATGTCCTTGGCAAACTTGTAGGGCGGCTTGTTGCGGTTGCTCTTGTGGGGGAGCGTCGCGTATGCCGTCGCCCACGTGCCGAACTTCAGGCCACGACGGTGCGCCTCGGCGGCCATCGGGGCGATGGCGTCAAGGTTGGTCTTCACGAAAGGAGCCTTCATCGTCAGCGGGGGATCGGCGGATCGGGTCAGCGCGCCGCGCACCCACAATGTGTCGGCGCCCATGAACTCGCACCACTCGAACACGGTGCGCCAATCGCCCATCTCGCCCGAGGGAGTGCGCATGCGGGTGCCCCGGGTCGGCAGGATCTGCTCCCAGGTGGCGGCGCACATCCCGGCAGGCATGGACGTGGGTCTGCGGGCCTTGATCTCGAACGCCGACTTCGCAACGCAGAAAGCCGGCCCCGTCGCTTTCACGGGTGTCTCGCCGTCCTTGCGGGCGCGCCGCCGGCGCAGTTCCTCCTCGGCGGTCAACCACGGCCACAAGTCGGGATCCTGCAGTTTGTACCTGGTGCCGGCCACATATTTGCCCGGTGGCGCATTCCACGGCACGGGCCAGTCACAGACATACGTCTGCGTGGCGGGATCGTATTTCGAGGACAGGCGTTTCACTCCGCCGACGGTCTCCACGGCCTCACCGCGTCGCTCCACGACTACCGCAGGGGCAGACTGCCCGGTGTTGAGGGGCGTGATCTGCGAGCCTCGGCTGTCGCGCAAGGTTAGGCTGATGCGGACCAGCCCGTAGCGGTAGTAGGATGGGTGTTCAGTGGTGATCGAGACGGGAAAGTAGTTCGAGTGTCGTGAGCGGGCCTCTCGCATTTCCTGGCGTTCCTGACGCCATTGGGTGTACGGGCGCCAGAGGGCAAAGGCCGCGAGAATCACAGACAAGAAGAGCAGTGCGCAGCCGCAGCAGCGCGACTGTTGCTGGGCGAGCCGCCTGCGTCGCTTTACGCGGGGAGATTGTCGCCTGATTCGTACGTCGGAAACGTAGTCCATTGCCGGCAACCCGTGCGGCGAAGGTCCAACCGGGGCCAGAGACGGGCGTGCCATTCGGAGACGCTCCGGTGGACACGCGAGCATCGCTCAACCCGCAGAGCCCGGGAGCGCCGATGACTGCCGCGTCCGCGCGCATAGTGAAAGCCGCGGGCCTTGTTGCCAGTCCCTCCGTGAACGCCGAAGTCGGCTATTGCCCCAGCATTGCGAGCAGTTCAGTCGTGTGCGCCATCGCTGCGCGCAGGCCGTCGATCGCTTCGTCAACCTGCTCTGTCGTCACGACGGCGGGTGGCTCGAGGCGCAAGACTTCCGGGTTGTTCAGGCCGTAGGCCGTGATGATCTTGTGCTGGAGCAGCCCGGAGATGACCAAGCCGCCGATGTCGCTGTTCGCGAACTCGATGCCGACAAGGAGCCCTCGGCCACGGACCGCCTGCACGATACTCGGGTATTCCCCTTGCAGTTGCTTCGCTCCTGCCAGCAACTGCTCGCCACGGTCGTGGGCGCGTTGGGTCAGGTTCTCCTCCTCAAGCACCTCCAGGCCCGCCAGGCCTGCCGCACACGCGAGAGGGTTGCCGCCGAAAGTCGATGTGTGCAAGTACGGGTTCTCGTCGAAGACCGACCACACCTGCGGCCTTGCGGCGAACGCCCCCACGGGCATAGCTCCGCCGCCAAGCGCCTTGCCCAGCGTCATGATGTCGGGGACTACGGCGTCCCAGTCGCAGGCCCACAGCTTGCCGGTCCGCCCGAGCCCCGTTTGGATCTCGTCCAGGATCAGCAGCGCGCCGCTCTTGTCGCAGATCTCTCGCGCCGCGGTGAGGTACCCGTCGTCCGGGACGCGAATGCCGGCTTCGCACTGGATCGGCTCCAGGATGACGGCGGCCGTTTCGTCGTCCACCGCAGCATCGAGGGCCTCGGCGTCATTGAACGGGACGTGGCTGAAGCCGCTGAGCAGCGGCTGGAAGGGTGTCTTGTAGACGTCGCGGCCCGAGGCGCTTAGTGCTCCGAATGTCTTGCCGTGGAATGCTCCCTCGGCGGCGACGAACTTGGGGCGCTTCGTGCAGGCGCGAGCGACCTTCAGGGCGCCCTCGACGGCCTCGGCTCCCGAGTTACAGAAAAAGGTGTACTGAATGTCCCCCGGCGTGATCTGGGCGATGCGCTCAGCGAACTGGGCCATGAGCGGATCGAGAAGCAGATGACTGCTCAGGGGCATCCGGTCCGCCTGGGCCTTGAGCGCGGCGATGATCTTCGGATGTCGGTGCCCGGCGGTGAAGACGCCGGGCCCACCGAGGAAGTCGAGGAACTTGTCGCCGTTGGCCGCAGTCACAATGCAGCCTTCAGCCTCGACCTCCGTCGTCTCGAGTCCCATGAACTTGAGCAGTTGGACCATCCCGGGGTTCACGTACTGCTCGTAGCGGTCGAAGGTGAGCTGATCTTGATTCTGCGCGCCGTTGTCAGACATCGTGGCCCTCCATTGGCGTAGCCGCCGGGAACGCGGTCGGCAACGCTGACTCGCGGAAGCGGGCCGCCGTTGACATCGCTGCAACAGGGCGGCCCGCAGATGGACGACTTCATTTGGGTTTTGGATCAAATTGGTCGGGGCGGCCGGACTCGAACCGGCGACCTTTAGACCCCCAGTCTAACGCGCTAACCAAACTGCGCCACGCCCCGACCAGAAACCAGTTGTCTTACTTCACCGCATCCTTCAGCGCACGTCCCGCCTTGAAGGCCGGCACCGTTGTCGCTGGAACGACGATCTTCTCACCAGTCTGCGGGTTCTTCGCGGTCCGTTCGCTTCGGGGCCGCGGCTCGAAAGTCCCGAAGCCGATCAGCGCAACTTTGTCCCCGTTCCCCAGCGCCGTCGTGACCGTGTCCACTACAGCTTCCAGGGCTGCTGCTGCGTCCTTCTTGCTGAGCTCGGCCTTCTCTCCGATCGCCTCAACGAGATCCGCCTTGTTCCAGGTTTTCGCCACGGTAAACCCTCCGCTCGTGCCCGGTGAGGTCAATGGACCCCACGGGGGCAGTTTATATACACCATTCCGCCGACTATTGCCAGTCCTCTTTTTCGGCGCGCCACTGACGCGCCATTAACGCCTTCACAGCGTCAGCCGGAGTGTCCTGCTCGAACAGGACCCCGTGGAGGGCGGAGATAATCGGCGCTTCCACACCCAAGTGATGTGCCAGACGGCAGACTGCTGCCGTGGTGGGGATCCCCTCGGCAACGCTTGTCTGGGAGCGGATGGCCTCAGATACGGGCTGGCCCTGGCCGAGACGCAAGCCTACCTGGTAGTTGCGGCTCAGGGGGCTGTTGCAGGTGGCGAGAAGGTCACCAATGCCCGCAATTCCCCAGAACGTCGCCCGATCGGCTCCAAGGCGCGTTCCGAACCGGCCCATCTCCGTCAACCCGCGGGTTACAAGGGCAGCCTTCGCATTCGCCCCGAAGCCAAGACCATCGCTCACCCCCGCGGCAATGGCGATGACGTTCTTCAGTGCCCCGCAGATCTCTACTCCGAGTATATCATAGTTCGCGTAGATGCGGAAGAGGGGGGTGGACAAAAAGGACTGGCACTCACGTACCAAGTCCTCGCTGGTCCCCGCGACTGCGCTCATCGCCGGCATCCGCGCTGCGATCTCCCCAGACAGGTTCGGGCCTGAGAGGGCCATCACTTGTCGGGGATCGCGGCGCGTTTCTTCAAGGATCACCTGGCTCATCCGCTTGCCTGTGTCCAGCTCGAGACCCTTGATGGCGCTGATTAGCCGCGCGTCGGGGTGAATGTGGGGGGCCGCCTCTCGGACGATGCCGCGAAGATAGGCCGACGGCACCACGAACAGCACATACCGGGCCGCATCAAGAGCGTCGGCGAGATTGTCGGTGACATCAATGGTGTCAGGTAGTGGGGTGCCCGGCAGGTGAAGAGCGTTCTCGCGGGTTGCCGCAATGGCCTGCGCCTGCTCAGCACGTCGAGCCCACAGACGCACCGGGTGTTCCTTCTCGGCTGTCAGCCATGCCAGCGTTGTGCCCCAGGCGCCGGCGCCGATGACCGCCGCCCTGTCGGTGGCGGGCTCAGTGGCTGTCATCATCGGCTCCCGGCTGATCTGCGACGGCGGCCTTCTCGCCGAGCTTCCGTTCCGTGCCTGACAGGAGCCGCTTGATATTCGGCCCGTGCCGGATGATGATGACCAGCCCGCAGCACGCGGCCATCGTCGCGTAGGCTGCGGTATAGGGGCTGATGAATTGCCCGTACACGAGCATCCAGACCCACGCGCTGGCCGAGGCGAGCATCGAACCGACGGACACATATCGGGTGAGGGCCACGAGGACCACGAACACCAACAGAGAGCAGACACCGGTGGGCCAGAACATCGCCGAGACTACGCCGAGACTCGTCGAGACGCCCCGACCGCCGCTGAAGCCAAGGTAGGGCGAGTAGCAGTGGCCGAAGGTGGCCGCCAGGCCCGCGACGCCCACGCCCCAGCCCTCAACCCCAAACACGTGGCGTGCCAGGAGAATGGGGATGATGCCTTTCAGGCAGTCGATAATCCAGACGGTGAGCCCGGCCTTGACGCCGAGAACTCGGAGTACATTCGTGGCCCCGATGTTCCCGCTGCCATGCTCGCGGATATCCGGGATGCCTTTCATCCGGCCGATGAACAGGCCGACCGGGATGCCGGCAAACGCGTACCCCACCACGGCGGCGACTATCGTGCCGGCAATCAACGGCAGTATCCCTCCTGAGTTGGGCGGTTAAGGGCGGTGAAGCGGGCCACGGTTAACGGTCCTCTTCGCGCCGGCCCCGTATCAGCAGCTTGACCGGGCTGCCCTCGAAGCCGAACTCCTTGCGGATTTCGTTCTTGAGGTAGCGTTCGTAGCTGAAGTGCATGATGCGCGGATCGCTGACGAACAGGGCGATGCTCGGCGGGCTGACCGCCACCTGTGTCGCGTAGTATATCTTCAGGGGGCGCCCCGCCTTGCTGGGCGGATTGTGGTTCGCCACCGCCCTGCGGATGCAGCGGTTCAGCGGCCCCGTGTCGATTCGCTGGGTGAACTGCTCGTGTGCCTTGATGCACAGTGGAAGCAGATCCGGCACGCCCTCGCCTGTCAGCGCACAGGTGGGGACGATGGGTGCGTAGGACATGAAGGGGATCTCGTGCCGGGCAAGACGCTCGAAGTCGCCCCAGATGGTTTTGAGGTTGCGGGCCTTGACCTTCTCGTCCATGTCCTCCTGACCCTCGAAGGCGCTCGCCAGGGCCAGGTCCCATTTGTTGGCCACGATGATCGCGGCGCGGTTCATGTCATGGACTTCGAGGGCGACGCGGGCATCCTGGGCGGCCACGCCTTCCATCGTGTCAACCACGATGATGCCGATATCCGCCCTCTGGAGCGCCCTGAGAGTTCGCAGGGCGCTGTAGAATTCCGTGCCCTGGCTGCGCTTGCCCTTCCTGCGCAGGCCTGCCGTATCCACGAGCCTGAAGGGGCGCCCCTCGAACTCGACCCAGGTGTCGACGGCGTCCCGTGTGGTACCCGCGACGTCACTCACGATCAGGCGCTCTTCGCCGAGGATCGCGTTGATCAGGGCGGATTTCCCGGCATTGGGCCGGCCCACCACGGCGATGGATATCTCGCCCTCTCGTTTCTCCTCTTCCTCTTCCGGGGGGAGCAGCGCGATGATCTCGTCCTCGAGATCGATGATGCCTTGCCCCTGCTCGGCTGAGATGTCGATGGGCTCGCCCAGCCCCAGGGTGTAGAATTCGTAGCTGTCGATCCGCGTACTCTCCATCTTGTTGATGGCGAGCACGAACGGCTTCTTGCTGCGCCGCACGATGTCGGCAATGTCGTGGTCTCCGGCCGTGAGGCCTTCGCGCCCATCCATCAGGACGACCAGCACGTCAGCCTGCTGGAGCGCTTCGCCGGCCTGCTCCTTGACCTGTTCGGCGAATACATCGCCCTCGCCACCGACGAGGCCTCCGGTGTCGGCGACAATGACCTTCCGGACGTTGATCTCGCCCTCGGCGTACAGGCGGTCTCGGGTCACTCCCGGGAAGTCTTCAACCACAGCCAGGCGCCGGCCGACAAACCGATTGAACAGCGTCGATTTGCCGACGTTCACGCGCCCGATAATCGCAACGATTGGCAAAGCCATGACGAGTACTCGCACCACCACTGTGCAGGAGTGAACACTTCTCGGCGCTGCGGGGAAATCCAGCGCAGACGCATATAGTGGCAAAACCGCGCCGGTACGTCAAGGCCCGTGGCACCTGTGCCCTGATGTCTGACGGCCTATCGCACGTCTTTGTATCGCCGTCAACGACGGAAGAAGCCATCTCTCGGCGCGTCGGCTACTCCGAGATCGCCCGGCGCCTGGCCTGAGCGTTGCGGCAGCGCTGCAGTGCCTGCTCAGCCTCCGCGTCCCCGGGCTCAAGCTCGACCGCCTTCTCGAAGTCGCTGATTGCCGCCTCGTAGCGCCCCCAGGCTTCGTAGATGCGCGCGCGACCGAAGTAGGCCATCGCCATGTTGGGGTCCATCTGGGCGGTCTCGGTGTCCGCCGCGCCATCATGCCTCGCAGCTTTTTCAGCCTGTTCGCCCAATTCATCCGCCTCCGTTGGCCTGTTCGCACGGGCCCTGAGTTTGCGGGGCAGGTCTCGGCTCGGCGGCAGCGGGGTTGTGTTGAGGAACGTACCTGGGTAGCTGCGGGGTGGTCACGTCGTACAGTGACCGGGGCCCCGCAGGCCCGTACACCCATCGTGAGGACATCCGTGGGGCCCCGTCGATTGTGCGGCATCGACACCGTCGATTGTGCGGCATCGACACCCCACGGCTAGTCCGCGTTCCTCAACACAACCCGGGTCCCGGCCCGACACACCGTACCGAAGGCCTCTGAGACATTTCGCCACGGGGCAGGGCAAGTCCTGCCGGGAGCGGGCGCTCTGACCTCGGGAGGCCCCACCCACCAGTATCGACCCGCGGCCCTCGCCCCGCAGTGGCGCGGTGTTTGCCAAGAGGCTGCGCGTGCAATTATACTTCCCTAACGCGCTGCTTGGCGCACCTCGACTGCGTGTCTGACAGGAGGGATCACTGTGGCCTCTCGTCGTGAGAAAGAGCTTGAAGACTCGGTTCGTGACCTGTCGCAGCAGGTTGATGATCTTCGCGCCGAACTCGCGCGTCGACCGGCAGGGCGCGCCTCGCGGGCCAACTACGAGTACAAGTCCGCGACCACGTGGCTCGGGTTGCCCCTGGTGCACGTGTGTACGGGTCCCGACCCCGAAACCGGGCGTCCGAGAGTGGCCCGGGGGGTGTTCGCACTCGGGGACGTCGCAGTGGGCATCGTCGCCCTTGGCGGCGCGGCTTTCGGAGGCATTGCCTTCGGGGGGCTGACCATCGGCGCGATCAGCTTCGGTGGCCTGGCGATCGGCATTCTCGCGGCGGTTGGT
This sequence comes from Candidatus Zipacnadia bacterium, assembly GCA_029821745.1. Classification (GTDB taxonomy): domain Bacteria; phylum Armatimonadota; class Zipacnadia; order Zipacnadales; family JABUFB01; genus JALGSS01. The sequence goes on along the minus strand of JALGSS010000033.1, from coordinate 14 downwards.
GGGATGGCCCTCGG
>JALGSS010000032.1:18328-20141 GCA_029821745.1 Candidatus Zipacnadia bacterium | reverse complement strand
CAACCCGATCTCCCGCTTCATCGGTTGGCTCGGCGTGTGGGTGCGGGCCGGGCTGATTCTGCTGCAGGCCCTGGGGCAATGGCTATGCGGCAAGCTCCAGCGACTGTTGCGTGGGCCAATGAGTCCCGCGGGAACCGGCAAATGAAGGCGCGCCCGGTATTGCGGACGGTTGCACGCGTGCTGATGGTGTCCCTGCTCGGTCTCGCCCCGGTGTGCCTGGGGCGGCTGCAGGACTGGGAGACGGCCGCATTCCTGCTGGTCGTCAGTGCAGCCGCGCCGGCGTGGTCTCTCGGCGGCGGACGCCTGCTCCCGGTGGCTCTGCGTTGGCCCGACCGGCTCCTGATTGCCGCGCTTCTCGCGGCCCTCGTCGTCTCCCTCCGTACCGTCGCTCTGTATGAAAGCCTCGTCTACCTGGCCCTGCTGGGTGGCGGGATTCTCGCGTTCTATGTGGCCCGGGCCTGTCTTGCCGACCCGCAATGGAACCGGGCGGCGTGGTGGGTAGCGGCAGCGGGCACCTGTGTCGCGGGGCTTTGGGGCCTGCGCGAGTACATGACCAACGTCATCATCGCGGGCAACGCGACCTGGCGCACCTTCGGCCCCTTCTACAATCCCAACTGCCTCGGCGGCTACCTGGCGCTGGTCCTGCCCGTTCCCGCAGCCTTGGTGTTCACCGCTGAGACCCGCAAGCCGCCGGAGCCCGATCCGAAGAAGGGGCGCAGGTCGAAGAAGTCACGATGACCGTCGTGCCGGCTCTGGCGCTGCTGACTACGGGCTCCAAGGGGGGCATGCTCGCGGCGCTGGCGGCGGCGGCTGTATTCGCTGTTCTCGGCGCGGAGAAAGGCACGCCTCTGGGCCGGATTCTGCGAAAGGGCGCTGTGGCGGTCCTCGCGCTGGCGATCCTCAGCGCCGTCACCTTCCCGCCGATCCGCAACCGCCTCGTCAACGCTCTCTCTTCACAGCAAGGCTCCGGCAGTTTCCGCGTGCATACGTGGGCCGGCACGGCGCGCATGATCGCCGCGCGCCCGCTCACGGGATTCGGACCGGGGACCTTCGAGCACGCCTACCCGAAATACGCGCGAGCGGGCTTCACCCGCCAGGCTCACCAGACGCCCCTGCAACTCTGGGCGGAAAGCGGCGTGATCGCCGGGACACTGCTGATGGTGGCCCTCGCCGCCCTGTTGTGGCTGGTTTCCAGTCGCGCGTCAGGATTGTCCGGCGTTCAACGCCTTCTGCCTGTCGCTGCCGTGGCGGGCGCAGCGGGCCTGTGGGTGCACAACCTGGTTGACTACACGTGGTACGTCGTCGCGCATCAGGCGGTGTTTTGGCTTCTTCTGGGCGTGGGGATGGCCCGATGTGACGTCCCGGAGTCGGACACCGATTTCACCGTCGAACTGCGGGCGCGCAGGGCCGCGACCATCGGCGGCTGCCTGCTGGTCGCGTTCGCCGCGGTGCTGCTTGTCTCCGAGGTGGAGCTCAGCCGTGGTCGACGCCTCGCCGCCCGGGGCGCCTTCACTCTCGCCGAGGACCACCTGGCCCGGGTGCTGCCGATCAATGCGGCACGCTGGGTGGAGCTCTCGCGCATCTATGAGCATCGGGCGAGCAGGGGAGACCCGTCCTCGCTGCGTCGGGCCCTCGAACTCCGGGCGCGGGCGTGCCTTGAGCAGCCGACGGAACCGACCCACTACAACGCTCTGGGACGCATCAGCGCAGCCATGTGGGAAGCGTCCGGCGACAGGATCTGGCTGACCAGGGCCGAGAAATACTACACGCAGGGCATCGACGCGTACCCGTCGTCCACCGAGATGCTGGCCGC
>JALGSS010000032.1:0-18311 GCA_029821745.1 Candidatus Zipacnadia bacterium | reverse complement strand
CGCACATCCCAGGCGGTGCAGTACTTTGTCGATGATAACTACGCGGTAGCGTACGTGCCGCTGGCCGAAGATGCGCTGAAGCGCGGCGACCGGGACCAAGCCGCTCTCGACGCCGGGCGAGCGCTGTGTCTGGCGACCCAGTGGGTGCAGTCTCAGCGGCAGTACCGGCAGATGTTCCAACTCGCGGGCCGGTATGACCCCCAGAAGATCGATACCGTGAAAGCACTTGCTGAGCGAGCCATGAGAGTATTGGAGGAGACTGGGCGGCCCGTGTCGAAACTGCGGATTGGCCTGGGCCTCTACCGGCTGGACCGAGTGGACGAGTCGATCGGCGTCCTGGAGGAGCTCGTGGGTACGCTGACGCCAGGGACCCTAGAGCATGACGCAGTTCGGGGCTTTGCCTTGCTGACGCTGGCCCAGTGCTACGACGGCCTCGACCGTGCTGCCGACGCGCGCGAGGCCCGGCAAGAGGGCCTGCGGCTCGCGGCAAGCGCCCTTGAGAGACTGGACAAGCCGGGAGCCGCCGACACCGTCTTCGGGTGGGAGCCCGACGATACGGCCCGCTTGCTACTCAACCGGCAGGCCGAGACGTCGACGCAGCAGACTTCGCCGTGACCCCGCCGAACCCGCGGGCGCCACGACCTAACACAGCGGAGGGATTCGCGATGGCCAAGGTGCTAGTGATCCACGGTCCCAACCTTAATCTTCTCGGGATGCGTGAGCCGGAGGTGTACGGCAGCCGGACCCTGGCGGAGATCGATGCGATGCTCGAGAAAGAGGCAGAGCTTCTCGACATCGAGGTGGAGATCAAGCAGTCGAACTATGAGGGCGAGATCGTGGAAGCGATCCATGGCGCCTTCGGCGAATCTCAGGCCATCCTGCTCAACCCGGCCGGCTACACGCACACGAGCGTGGTGATCCGCGACGCGATTGCCGCTGTGCGCCTGCCCACGATCGAGGTCCATCTGAGCAACATCTGGGCGCGCGAGGAGTGGCGCGAGAAGTCCATCACCGCCTCGGTATGCGTGGGCGTCGTGGCCGGGTTCGAAGCCATGAGCTATGTCTTTGCGTTGCGGGCCGCCAAATCACTGATAGAGCGGGAAGTCTGATGAGCGATTACGCCAAGCGACGACGCAAGGTTCGCGAGTGGCTTGAGGTCAATGGCGCCGACGCGCTGCTGGTGACGAGCGCCGCGAATGTCCGCTACTTGTTTGGGTTTGCGGGCGAGGGCATGGCTGTGGTCGGTGACGGCGCCGTGGTCAGCACCGACCGTCGCTACGAGATTGAGGCCGGGGAGATCCGGGGCCGCGTCAAGACCCAGGTGCACCGGGATGGCCACCTGGGCGGCGCCGCCGAAGCCCTCAACACCATGAAGGCCAAGCGGGTCGCCTTCGAGGCCGAAGCGATCCTGTTCTCGACCTATGAGAGCCTGCAAGCCAAGCTCGACGGCGCCGAACTCGTGCCCTCACGCAAGGTCGTTGAGCAGATGCGCATGGTGAAGGACAAGGGCGAGATCGAGACGATCACGAGGGCCGCGGCGATCATGGACAAGGCCGTCGAGGCACTGGTCGCGGGCCTTGAGGAGGGCGTGACGGAGCGCGAAGCCGCGATGGAGCTCGAGGCCAAGACGCTCCAGGGCGGCGCGGATGACATGGGCTTCGACACGATCTTCGCCTTCGGCCCATCGGCAGCGTATCCGCACGCCGTTCCCGGTCAGCGCAAGCTCGAGCCGGGTCACATGATCAAGATCGACTGCGGGGCGAAGGTGGACGGCTACTGTTCGGACATGACCCGCACGTATATCTTCGGCGAGCCCGACGACAAGCTCAGAGAGGTCTATCAGGCTGTGTTCGACGCCCAGCAAGCGGCTGTTGAGGCCGCCGGTCCGGGCAAGCCCTGCAAGGAAATCGACGCCGTCGCGCGGGACATCATCACCGAGCGTGGCTACGGCAACGAGTTTAGCCACGGTCTGGGCCACGGAGTCGGCCTGGCCGTTCATGAGATGCCGTCTCTGAGCGCTCGCAGCGAGGACACGCTCAAGCCCGGCATGGTCGTCACCATCGAGCCGGGCATCTACATTGAGGGCTGGGGCGGCGTGCGGATTGAGGACAGCGTGGCGATCACGCGGACGGGTTGCGAGCGTCTCACACGCGCCCCCAAGCACCAGCCGGATTGGTAGCTACCCGGGGTCGCCGGGCGCCTCAGATCACCGCCCGATACGCGTCTGAGAACCGCGCGCCGCCGGGACGAGCGGGGCCGTTCCGCCACCGGCGCGCGTTTTGACTCTTGCCCGTCTATCGTGTACACTCCACTTGCTTATTCGAGCCGCCTGCAAGGGGTGAATTCTTTGGTCGCAACGTCAGATTTCAAGCCCGGTCTCACGATCGAGCTGGACGGACACGTGTACCAGATCGTCACGAGCGAACACCACAAGCCCGGCAAGGGGCAAGCGGTTGTTCGGACGAAACTGCGGGACATCAAGACCGGGAACGTGTTCAGCAAGACCTTCCGGTCCGGCGAGAAAGTGCCCCGTGCTCACGTGGAACGCTCGTCCAACCAGTATCTGTACAACGACGGCGCGAAGTACTACTTCATGGACAACGAGTCCTACGACCAGGTCGAACTAACGGCCGATCAAGTCGGCGAGTTGGCACAGTGGCTCAAGGATGGCGAGGATGTAGCGATCGTCACCTATGAGGGTGATTTGATCGGTATCGAGGTCGCCAACACCGTCATCCGTGAAGTCACCCAGACCGATCCCGGCCTGCGTGGCGACACGGCCACCGGCGGCACGAAGCCGGCGGTGATCGAGGGCGGTGCGACCGTGACGGTTCCGCTGTTCATCGACGTGGGCACGAAGATCAAGGTCGACACACGAAGCGGAGAATACGTCGAGCGGGCATGATTGACCGCGAACGCGTCGAGCAGTTGATAGCGCTTCTCAAGGGTTCGTCGGCCATGGAACTGGCCGTCCGCGAGGACGGGACGTATGTTCGCGTCCGCCGGGCGCCGGCCGTGATGTCGACGGTTGCGGGAGATGCCGGCCGCGAGCCGGCTGCGCAGCCGGCGACAGCGGGCCTGAGTGAGGCCGCGGGAGATTTCGGTGCGCCGGATACCGACATCACGGTCACCGCGCGCCTCGTCGGCCGTTTCTTCTATGGCAAGGGCGCAGGACAACCCCCGCTCGTCAACATCGGTGACTCGGTCGAAGAGGGGGCGCCGGTGGCCACCATCGAGGCCCTCGGAAAAATCACCGGCGTCCTCGCTCCTGAGGCAGGCGACGTCATCGAGTACCTGGCGGAGGATGGCGAAGCGGTCGGCTACGGCACGCCGCTGATGCGTCTCAGGCGGGAGCCCTGAGGTAAGAGCGCCATGAAAGCCCGTGAGGGATCTCTGCTCGTGGAGGTCCTGGTCGTCATCGTGATCGTCGCGATCCTGGCCGTGGCATACCTGGGCCTGATCAACCGCCACCAGGGCGACGAAGAGGGCAAGTCCATGCCCAAGGCGGCCACGGACAAGGCCCGTGGCGTAGAGTGTGCCAACAATTTGCGGCAGCTTCGCATGCTGATACAGACAAAGCTCACGGAAGACGGGGATTACCCGGCGGCCCTCGACCCAACGAACAGCATCTGCAAATGCCCGGTGACCGGCAAGCCATACAGTTACGACCCGAGGACAGGCCACGCGTGGTGCACATCGCCAGGACACGAGGCCTTCTGACGCATCCCACCTCATGTGACCTTTGTCAGGAGACGTAAATGTTTGATAAGGTTTTGGTTGCCAACCGTGGCGAGATCGCCTGCCGAATCTTCCAGGCTTGCCGCGAGCTGAATATCGCTACGGTTGCCGTTCACTCCGAAGCGGATGAGGACGCGCTACACGTGCGGCTCGCGGACGAAGCCGTCTGCATCGGTCCTCCCCAGCCCCGCGACAGCTACCTCAACTTCGCCAACATCATCAGCGCCGCAAAGCTCACGAATGCCCAGGCTATCCACCCCGGGTACGGATTCCTGTCCGAGGTGACCAGCTTCGCGGAGATCTGTGAGGCCAGCGACATCGTGTTCATCGGCCCTCCGTCGCACGTGATCGCGCGGATGGGGAACAAGAGCGAGGCGCGCCGCGCGATGCAGGCGGCCGGTGTCCCCATCATCCCGGGCACTCAGACGCCGGTCGGGAATGTGCGGGAGGCCCGCGACATCGCGGAGGAACTGGGCTACCCGGTCATGGTGAAGGCGGCCCTCGGTGGAGGCGGCCGGGGCATTCGAGAGATCTCGAACTCGGAGGAGCTCGGACCGCTGCTCGAGCAAGCCCGTTCCGAGGCCCGGGCAGCCTTCGGCAGTGGCGAGGTGTACGTCGAGAAGTGTATCGTCAACCCTCGGCACATCGAGGTGCAGGTGCTCGGGGACAGCCACGGGAACATCGTCCATCTGGGTGAGCGAGACTGCTCGATCCAGTACCGCAAGCAGAAGCTGATCGAGGAAGCGCCGTCCCCCGCGGTGAACAAGTCTCTGCGCCGGAAGCTCGGGGAGACCGCCGTCAAGGCGGCCCAGGCGGTCGGCTACGTCGGGGCCGGCACCGTCGAGTTCCTGATGGACCAGCGCGGGCGCTTCTTCTTCCTCGAGATGAACACGCGTGTTCAGGTGGAACACCCGGTCACGGAAATGCTGACCGGCGTGGACATCGTGCGTGAGCAACTCCGCGTCGCCGCCGGCGAGAAACTCGGCTGCGAGCAGGGAAGTATCTGGTTCAACGGCCACGCGATCGAGTGCCGGATCCTCGCGGCCGATGGGGCCGACGGCTTCCGGCCCTCGCCCGGTCGCATCGAGGAGTGGGCCATGCCGGTCGGCCCAGGAATTCGCATCGACAGCGGCGTCAGCGCCGGGTCCGAGATCCCGTCCTACTACGATCCCATGATCGCGAAAGTCATCTGTTGGGCAGAAGATCGGCCCAGCGCCATCGCGCGTATGCAGGCGGCCCTCGCGGGCATGAAGATCGAGGGTGTCAAGACGACCATTCCGTTCCACTTGCGGGCTCTCGACGACCCGGCCTTCCGTAGTGGTGAGATTGATACGAGCTTCATCGAGCAGCGCATGTCAAGCTCCTGAGAGCGTTATGTCACGACGTGAAGGCCATCAGGCCGAAGACAAAACCAAACACAGCGAGAAGGACGTCTCAAGCCGAGGCGGCGCGCGCCGGAAGGGCCGCGAGTTGGCGCTAGGCCTGCTATTCATGGCGGACGTCGGCGGTCTCAAGGCCGGCGGCGCCATCATGAGCGCCACCGAGACCCTCGACATCCTCTTCGAGCAGTGGGAAATGGATCTCGCCGAGCGGCGCAAGCTGCGGGCGGAGATTGAGGACTTCGGTCGCCGGCTGTTCGAAGCCTACTTCCGGGATTCGGTGGTGATCGACGAGATCATCAACGACTTGTCCCATGAGTGGGCTCTGGAACGGATGCCGGGAATCGACCGCAATATCCTGCGCATGGCTCTGGCCGAACTGCGCCATCTCCCCGACGTGCCGACCAGCGCCGCGATCAACGAAGCGGTTGAGCTGGCCAAGATATACGGCACGCCGGACTCGGGGAAGTTCGTCAACGGGATCCTGGGGGCCTACGCCCGCCGGGAGGACCTGGTCACCAAGACGCAGTAGGCCGGGCTCGCACGGATGCCGGTCGGCGTCGCTTCCCGGTTCGTCCGGTGACCGGTACGATGTACGGGCGACCTTCGAGGCCGGGTTGATCGACTCGCGTCATCCTCTGGATGGAGGCACCGGGTATGTCAATGGCTCTTGTCGTCGTCGCGTCGACCATCGTGGCTCTCGCGCTCATCGCCTGGCTTGTCCTGGCGACGCTTAGCGGCCTGCGAGGGCGAGAACCCTTCGAGACCAACCCCGGAGAGATGCTGCGGCGGATCAAGGACCTGGAAGCGCGCGTCGAGCGTCTGGAGCGGGAATAGCGGCATGCATGACGGCCTTCCCGGGCAACCAGTCCCTGCCGACACCGGGGTGCTCTCCGTACGCGAGGTAACCGCGTATGTGAAGCGTCTGTTTGACCGGGATGAACTCCTGCAGGGCGTCGTCGTTCGCGGCGAGATCTCGAACTTCACGCGGGCGGCGTCGGGCCATCTATACTTCTCGCTCAAGGACGAGGCATGCCAACTGAGTTGCGCCTGCTTCCGGGGCGCGGCCGCGAAACTGCCCTTTGACCCGAAGGACGGTGACCGGGTCGTTGCGGGCGGGAACGTGACAGTCTACGAACGGGCAGGCCGGTACCAGCTCCTCACGAAATTCATGCGCCCCGACGGTCTGGGCGCTCTCGCCGAAGCACTGGAACGTCTGAAGGGCCAGCTTGAGGCGGAGGGGCTGTTCGACCCATCCCGCAAGCGCCCGTTGCCGCGTTTCCCGCAGGTCATAGCGGTCTGCACGTCCCCGACCGGGGCCGCCGTGCGCGACCTCACGAGCATTATCGGGCGACGCTACGCGTTGGCGAAGACTATCGTGATCCCGACGGTGGTGCAGGGAGATGAAGCGGGGCCCAGCATCATCCGCTCTCTGGAGATCGCCAACAGCCTGCCCGACGTGGACGTGATCATTGTCGGGCGCGGCGGGGGCTCCATTGAAGACCTGTGGGCCTTCAACCTGGAGCCCGTGGCGCGAGCCATCTTCGGCTCCGGCAAGCCCGTGGTCAGCGCTGTAGGCCATGAGAGCGACTTCACCATCGCCGACCTGGTGGCTGACGTCCGGGCCGCGACGCCATCGATGGCCGCGGAGATGGTCACGCCCGAGACCGGCGAGTTGCTGGCGTCTCTGGAGTCGCAGGGCCGACATCTGCGGGGGGCCATGGCCGCCCGGATCGCACGCCTGCGGTCGCGTCTCGACAACCTGGCGGCGCATCCGCTTCTCCAGCGGCCCGAAGCGCTGCTGGAACAGCGGCAGTTGCGGCTCGACGACGCCGCAGAATCTCTCGTCGGCGCGATGAGCACGCGACTTGAGCGGGCGCGGGTCCGTACGGAGAGAGCAATCGTCGCCTTGCACGCCCTGAGCCCGGTCGCGGTCGTCAGTCGAGGCTACGCGATCTGTCGCCGGAGCGACGGGAGCGTCGTGCGGCGGATAGGCGATGTGGCAACCGGCGATACCATCGCAGTGATGGTGTCGGACGGCGACATCCTGGGTGACGTGACCGGGTGCCGAGCCTTGCCTGAGGTCGGCGGACAGGCCCTGGGCTAGATTGCGGTTCCCACGCCGCTTCACGCGCTTTTCGTCTTCGCCTCGAGACCGAGGCGAGCAGTGATACTACCGATCGCGGGGGAGCCTGATGGCTCAGACTGAAGACCTGACCTTCGAACAGGCACTGGCAAGGCTGGAGGAGATCGTCGAGCAACTGGACTCGGGCGATTTGGCCCTCGAGCAGTCCATCAAGCTCTTCGAAGAAGGGATGGCGCTGAAGGCCCTGTGTGCTGACCGCCTGTCCCGGGCGGAGGCCCTTGTGGAGCAGTACGTGGGCGATGCAGCCGACGAAGGCGACGCTCCTCATGTGGCACTGGAGAAAGAGGAGGAAGAAGACTAGTGGCGCCCTCGACGCCACGGCCAACGGAACCATGCCGAGCACCATTCTAGACACGATCGAGTCGCCTGCGGACCTGAAGAACCTCACTCGGGGCCAGCTTGTTGAGCTGGCCGGCGAGTGCCGCGAGCGCATCATTGCGACCCTGGCTGAGACGGGCGGGCACCTGGCCCCCAGCCTCGGCGCGGTGGAGCTTACCATCGCGCTGCACCGGTGCCTGAATTCACCCGAGGACAAGATCATCTGGGACGTTGGGCACCAGTGCTACACCCACAAGCTGTTGACGGGGCGCCGCGAGCAGTTCGCCACCGTGCGGCAACCGGGCGGCCTGTCCGGGTTCCCGCGACGCAGCGAGAGCCCCCATGACGCCTTCGGGACGGGCCACGGGAGCACGTCGATCTCCGCCGCACTGGGCTATGCCGAGGCGCGCGATCTGCGGGGTGGGAACGAGAAGGTCGTGGCCGTCATCGGTGACGGCGCCTTGACCGGGGGGCTCGCCCTTGAGGCAATGAACCAGGCCGGGGCCCGGAGAGCCGACCTCGTTGTCGTCCTCAATGACAATGAGATGAGCATCTCCGGCAATGTGGGGGGGTTGTCTGCGTACCTCGCGCGGATCCGCGCCGGGTTCCTGGAGCCCGCCGTCCGCCGGACACGGCGCGATGTGGCCCGCATGCTCGACCGCCTGCCTCTGGGCGACGCGATGCTGGAGGCCATGGACCGCGTGCGCGATGGTCTCAAGCAACTGGTCGTCCCGGGGATGCTGTTCGAGGAATTCGGGTTCACGTACTTGGGCCCCATCGACGGTCATGACATCAACCAGTTGATCCACGTCTTTGACAAGGCTTTCAGGCTCAAGGGCCCTGTCTTCGTCCATCTCCATACGAAGAAGGGACGCGGGTATCAGCCGGCTGAAGCGGACCCAAGCAAGTACCACGGCACTCGCCCCTTCAACATCGAGAATGGTGAGTGCGCGACGCGTCTGGGTCCAGCGACATATAGTGACGTGTTCGGGGAGACGCTCTCTGAGCTTGCCGAACAGGACAACCGGATCGTAGCGATATCCGCCGCGATGATCGACGGGACCGGCCTCACCTGCTTCAAGCAGCGCTTCCCTGAGCGGTGCTTTGACGTTGGCATGACCGAGGAGCACGCAGTCACCTTCGCGGCGGGGCTTGCGGCTGCCGGGATGCGTCCGGTGGTGGCTATCTACTCGTCCTTCATGCAGCGTGCCTATGACCAGATCCTCCATGACGTCGCGCTCCAGGATTTGCCTGTTGTTTTCGCGATGGACCGGGGCGGGCTGGTCGGTGACGACGGTCCCACCCATCACGGAGTGTTCGACGTGGCTTTCATGCGCCATCCTCCGGGGATGGTGGAGATGGTGCCTCGCCACGAGGTGGAACTCCGGAACATGCTGCAGACTGCGCTGCAGCACGACGGCCCGAGCAGCCTGCGCTACCCACGAGGGCAGGGCGAGGGCGTGGCTATCGATGGACCCATGGAGACCATTGAGATCGGGAAGTCCGAACTCGTCCGCGCCGGTGGCGACGTCGCGATCCTGGCGATTGGCCCAAGTGTGGCGGCCGCGCAGGAGGCGGCGGAGCATCTGGCGAAGCAGAAGGTGCAGGCCACGGTCGTCAACATGCGGTTCGTCAAGCCGCTGGACAATGCCATCGTCCTGGACCTCGCAAAGCGCGTCGGGCGCCTTGTCACAGTGGAGGAGGGGTGTCTGACCGGCGGGTTCGGCGCTGCCGTGTGTGAGGCCCTGGCCGATGCGGAGGTCCACACGACGGCCGTGCGCAGGCTTGGCATCGGCGACGCGTTCGTGCCCCACGGCAAGAGCGATGAATTGCGTGCGGAGTGTCAGATCGACGCAACAGGGATCGAGAAGGCATGCCTCGAAGTCTGTGGCAGCAGTACCGAGACGCAGCAATCCGGTATGAGTCCGGAAGCCATGATAGGGTAGTGATGGATATGACCAGGCACGTCCCTCGGCTGTTGCTCTGCGTCGTTATGCTGCTGAGTCTTTGCTTCGCGGTCGGTGCCGACGGACACCAGGCGGCGCTTGAGCGCGTCTACGCCCTCTACAGGGACGGCGCATACGCGGATGCGAAGGCCGAACTGGATGGGCTGCTCAAAGAGTTGCCGGACAGCGCCGTCGTCTTGCGCTGGCGCGGGACCGTTGCGCTGGCGCTTGATGAAGTGGACGACGCTGTCAAGTATCTGAAGGCCTCTCTGGCCGCCGATCCCAATAGCGCGGTGACCCGTAACAACCTGGGCACTGCGTACCTGCGCAAAGGGCTCACGAAGCTCGCGGCGCAGGAGTTCGAAAAGGCTATCTATGCAGAGCCCCAGGGCTTCGAGGGCCACTACAACCTGGCCACCGCCCTCGGGCGCTTGCGTGAACGGGCGCGCGCCTTCGCTGAGTTCGAGAAGGCCCTCCAGATTCGCCCGCAGGACTTTGGCGCTTTGGTCGGGTACGGACGCTTGCTGGAACTGGACGGCCAAACCAAGCAGGCGATCCTGCAGTACGAACTCGCGCGGACGACGGACCCCAATAACCAGTCACTGCTGTTCACCCTCGGCGCCCTGTACAGCAACCTGGGCAACCAGACCAAGGCAGCGGCCATCTACTCCGAGGTTATCAAGCTTGAGCCCACTAGCGCGGCGGCCCACATCCAGCTCGGAACCGCCCTGTACCGCGACGGGAAGTACGAGCAGGCTGCCGAGGCCTTCTCCGTCGCGGCGACGATGGATGGCAACAGCTTCGCCGCGTACTTCAATCTCGCGCAGACCCTCGTTCGCATGGACCGTCTCGACGCGGCCATCGACGCGTACTACAAGGCCCTCAACGCCGATCCCGGGAACTCGATGGCGCATTACCGCATCGGCTTGCTGTGGATGAAGAAGAATGATCTGGAGAAGGCTTCGCAGGCGCTGGTGGAGGCCGTCAAGGGCAACCCGAACCACCGCCTGGCGCGGACCTCTCTCGCCCAGTGCTATTCGGCTCTGGGCCGGGACAGCGACGCCCTCGAGCAATGGGAGGCCCTTGTGACGGCCTTCCGCGACGACATCGGCGCCCGTCGCTCGCTCGCCGGGCTGTACTTCAGGCTTGAGCTCCAGGACGAAGCGCTCCGTGAGTACTTGACCATCCTCAGCGAGGATGCGGACGACAGCCTCGCCCACAACAACGTCGGGCTCATCTACCTGCGTCGGGCAAACCTGTCGGCAGCCGGTGTGCACTTCGCTGCCGCCGTCACAGCCGATCCGACGAATCTGTATGCGGTGAACAACCTCGGCGTGACCCTGGAACGGAAGGGCAAGGCGGGCGAGGCCATTGAGCAATACAGGCGTGCCCTCGCGGTTGACAGCGAGTTTGCGCCGGCCAAGAAGAACCTGGAGCGCCTGTCGCCCGACCTCGTGCCGGCCGTCGGCGGCTAGCCCCCGCTCGCCAAGGAGCCGCGATTCCACGTGGGCGAACCCATCCAGACCGTCGGCATCGCCACAGCGCATTACAAGCCCAAGGTGCACCAGAGCGCTACCGCTTTGTACGAGGCACTCCGGCAGTCAGGGCGCAAGATCCTGCTCGGACCATGCAGCCCTGAACTGCTCGACACCATCAACGATGGCTCCCGTAGCGCCGTCGGCCTGGCCGAGCTCGCGGCGGCCGACCTGATCATCTCCCTGGGCGGAGACGGGACACTCCTCGCGGTCGCACACGAGGCTGGACCCCGCGGGACGCCCATGCTCGGCATCGACCTGGGCAGCTTCGGGTTTCTCGCCGCCGAGGCATTCGAGACGCTCCTCGCAGACCTTCCTCGCATCCTCGATGGCGACTTCGAGACTGAGCAGCGGGTCATGGTGTCCGCGCATGTGGTACGCGAGCAGGAGATCGTTGCCGATCACTGTGGACTGAATGAGGCCGTCATCGCCAGCACGGATGTCGGGCATCTCGTGCATCTGTACACGCGCGTCAACGGCGAACACATGGCCACGTACCCGGCCGATGGCTTGATCATCAGCACGCCGACCGGGTCCACTGCGTACGGTTTGTCGGCAGGCGGACCGATCGTCTCGCCCGCCGTCGAGTCGCTGATCATCACGCCCATCTGCTCTCACACGCTGTACTCTCGCCCGGTGGTGGTGGAGCCGTCCGCGGTGATCGAGGTCACCGCTTCGAGCCGTGGCGAGCCGGCGAAACGTGTCAGCGTCACGCTGGACGGCCAGACGAACGTGGCTCTTCAGCCCGGGGACGTTGTGCGCGTGCAACGGGCGGAGTTCGACGCGAAATTGGTGCGCGTATCGCCGGGCAGCTTCTTCGAGCGCTTACGCACAAAACTCCACTGGGATGCCGAACGGTAGCGGGGCAGCCGGTCCTGAAGCCCGCCCCGCGCTCTGTTTGCTCGGCCCGTCCCTGGCATAGACTGTGGCATTTCATGCTCCGCGAACTGACCATTGAGAACTTCGCGCTCATTGAGCACCTGCGCCTTGAGTTCGGGCCGGGGTTCACCGTCCTGACCGGCGAAACCGGTGCGGGCAAATCGATCATCATCGATGCTCTGAACGCTGTGCTCGGACAGCGCATCGGCGCGGACTCGATCCGCGGCGGCGAGATCCGCGCGCGCATCGAGGCGGTGTTTGATGCGGCCGATTCGCCGGCCGCCCTCCATGCGCTCCAGGAGTCCGGCCTGCGCGACGGGGACGACACGCTCATCATCGTGACGCGCGAGATCGCCAGCGGCCGCAGTCATTACCGCATAAACCAGCGCTCTTCCACGCTCTCGGTGTTGCAGGATATCGGGCGGCATCTCGTGGACATCCACGGGCAGCACGAGCACCAGCAACTCATCCACGAGGAGAACCACCTGTCCTTCCTGGATGCTTTCGGCGGGCCCAAGCACATCCAGGCGACGGCGGCCTACGCGGACGAGTTCGGGGAGTACCAGAGAGTCCTCAAGGCCCTGCAGAACACGCGGATCGATGAACGGGAGCGCGCCCAGCGCCTCGACATGCTGCGGTTCCAGGTGCAGGAGATCGAGGAAGCCGGATTGACGCCGGATGAAGAGGAGGCCCTGGGGGCCGAGAGGCTGCGCCTGCAGCACGCGGAGAAGATCCGGGACGCCCTGGTGACTGCCTGCGAACTGCTCGACGCCGATGTTGACGAGAGGCCGGCTGCCCTCGCTGCGGTGCAGACCGCCGAGCAGGAGCTTGCCCCCCTCGCCGGCATCGACCCGGACTTGGCGTCGGTGGCGGAGGAGCTTGGGTCTGCCGGCGCGGTGATCGAGGAGGCGGTCCGCTCACTCCGCGCGTACCTCGACGACCTGGCCGCCGATCCCGCGCGACTGGAGGAGATTGAGGCGCGCCTGGCGCAGATCGCGTCGCTCAAGCGCAAATACGGCGACAGCGTCGGCGATATCCTCGGCTTCCTGGACCGCGCGCACGCGGAAGTGCTGGAGTTGGAGGATTTCGAGACGCGTGAGGGGGAATTGCGCGGGGAGCTCGAGCGCCGCCGATCGGCGGCCGGGGTGCTGGCCGAGAAAGTCTCGGCGGCGCGAGTCAAGCTGGCGGCGAAGCTGAAGCAGGCCGTGGAGAGTGACCTCGCCGGGCTTGGGATGGACGCGCCGACGCTGCAGGTGGCGATGGAGCGTGAGGAGACTGACGAGGGGATCAACGGGAGCGATGGGCAACGCTACCGGGCCACAAGCCGGGGCATCGACATCACACGCTTCCTATTCAGCGCAAACGCGGGCGAGAGTGTGAGGCCGCTGAGCAAGGTGGCATCCGGCGGCGAACTATCTCGTTTGATGCTGGTGTTCAAGTCTGCATGTTCGCGGGGCGCTGCCATCCCCACGATCGTGTTCGACGAAGTCGACGCGGGCATCGGGGGCCGCGTGGCCCACGCGGTTGGGGAGAGGATCGTCGGAGTTGCCGCGGACGGGCAGGTTCTGTGCGTCACCCACTTGCCGCAGATCGCTCGGCTGGCCGACGCACACATCCGCGTGGGCAAGGCAGTCCAGGACGGGCGCACCGTGGTCGACGCCTGCCCCCTCGGAGAACAGGAACGCGTGGATGAAGTTGCGCGCATGTTGGGAGGCGCGGGCAGCGACGCCACAGTCCGACGGCATGCGGAGAAACTCCTGCAGGATGGCCAGGCGGACCGGGACCGGCTGCAGGCCAGGACGCGCGCCTGACGGACAAACCGATGGGTGCGCCGGTCCCCGTCAGCAGTAGCCACACACGAACGCGACATCACTGGGAGGGATTACCATTCTCCAGGGAACTGACCCTATCACCGACGCGATCCGTGAACGCTTTGACCAACTCGACGCGGGGCGTGAGGCTGCCTACGGGCTCTCGCGGCAGATCGTGCGTGTTTCGTCTGCGGCTATCAAGAGCACCCACCGCAAGGAGTTCGACGAGGCGGAGAAGCTGCTTGCGGAAAGTCGCGAGTTGACGGACCAGATGCTTGACGCACTGGCCGACTGCGCTGAGCTGCGCTACGGCGGGTTCGTCTCGGATGCGCAGAAGGAGTATGCCGAGGCCGCTTTCACGATTGCTGCAATCACCGGCGCGGAGTTGCCTGGACCGGATGAACTGGGTGTCGACTACCCGGCGTGGCTCAACGGTCTCGCCGAGGCCGCGGGTGAGCTGCGCAGGCACGTACTCGACGCGATCCGCGAGGACGATATCGATCGGGCCGAGGCGTATCTCGAAATGATGGACGACATCTACCATGTCGTCATGGGGTTCGACTACCCGAACGCGATCTCGCTGGGGTTGCGCGGTCGGTCGGACGCGTGCCGCGGCTTCGTGGAGCGAACGCGCGGCGATGTCACGAACGCACTCCGGCAGCGCAGGCTCGAGGAGCGCATCGCGCACTTCGAGGACACCCTCGGCTCCCAGGAATAGCCACCTGACGGAGCGGGGAACCTGCATCGGGAATCCAAGGCCCGGCTCCCAACGGGAGCCGGGCCTTCTGACGAGCGTTGGCTGCTGAGCTTACTTCACCGACACGATTTCCTCGCGGTCGACCTCAAACACCTTCCCGGCCAGCTTGATGTGTGTGTCGCCGAAGCCGTGATAGATGCGAACCTGCGACGACTCGGCGATAGGCTTGCCGTCGAGACTCCGTGCGGTGAACAAAACGGGCGTGTCGTAGTCGATCCCTGCGTAACGGGTCGCGCAGAAGGCGATGTACTCGGGGCTCTGGACGATGAACCCGTAGGCGGGAACGGCATCGTCGCCGATGACCGCCGGCTTCTCATAGGCCACCGTGATCGTGACATCCCCGAATCGCGTGCGCTGCACCAGCCGGTCTTCGGTGAGAAACTCATGGCTGGCCATCGGGGTCTCGGCCGTGATGAGATTGAGGGGGCTCAGGACCTCCCAGGTGTTCTTGATGACGCGGTCGGTGACGCCAAGATCCTCGCCCCAGCCGCCGTCTGCTCGCGCCCAGATGTCGGTCCGTTGCATCGCGGGAGCCGGGATGTACTCGATCCCGTCCGCCGAGACTTTCAGCGACCCGACGAGATACCTCCCGCCCTCATTCGCCGCGTTCGATAGCTGGGCGCGCCCGCCGTTGGTCATCCCCACGCGGATCTCGCTGACGCCGTTGTACTCCTCGGGGACCTCCACCGTATAGGGGCCATCCTCGAGGATTTCGGTCTGCCACTGTGACGTCCCTGGCACGGGGACGTGATCGTTCTGGTATGCGATCTTCTCGGGGTGGTCGGCCGCGGGATGGGTGAAGTGGACGAACACGCGGTAGTCGGCCTCGACCTGTCCCCTGACCTCCCAGCGGTAGGTGATCTCGAACTTGCGACCGCCAAGGTCCCTCACGCGGGGCTCGAGCGGCACGACCGGCACGCTGCCCCGCTGTGGGCCCTGCCAGTATAGGTGCTGGCCGAAGGCGGGGAGGCCCATCTCAGCGAAGAGGATGTGGTCCGCGACCTTCTTCTCGTCCCCCGCGGAGATGCGGTTCCCCTGGTGGGTCATGATCTGCACGCAGTCACTGTAGACCAGCGGGAACAGCGGGATCACCTCGCCCGGGCGGGAATCCGTCTGGTGCCCGAAGATGCCTTCGAGGTAGTCCGCGCACGCGACCGCCCACTCGCGCCCCTCCTCGCTTCCGAACAGGCCACAGTGCTTTTTGGACAGCAGGCACAGCTTGGTCTTCCAGTCGAGGTCGTCCTGCCGGGTCATCGGGTGATCCGGGTCCTCGCAGGTCACCAGCGGCCAGGCGAAGACAGTGTCGATGAAGAAGATCGTCGGCTCGAATAGCCGCTGGATTTCCGGCAGGTTCGTCTTCTCGCGCGCGGCCATCTCGACTTGCTTGATCGCGCACAACTGCCACGCTTGCCCGCCGTTCCAGTTGCCCCCGCGCTTCGGGCGTCCGCGCGAATCCTTGTTGATATAGGCCTCATTCCATGACGGGGCGTCCTTGTACATATCCTGGTAGTTGTCGTGGCCGCCGACCAGGTACCCGCAGGCCTTGATGCGGTCGAAGGCGGCCTTCATGCCCTCATTGCCCCCGCACTCGGGCGCGGCAGGCAGCGGGTCGGGGTGGCGCACGTCATAGCCTCCGTTGATCCAGCCGGCCATGACCACATACGCGCGCTCAATCCCCAGGTCATTCCTCCAGTGCTCGGCGCATTGGGCCACTTCGTCGAAGGTGAACCCGAGGTGGGTTCTCTCCTTGCCGTCGACGGCGAACCGTGAGCTCGGGACGACCCTTGAGAACACAAAGGGCTTGAAGTTCGCCGCGCCGAAGATACGATCCACCTTCGGGTCCTGCTTGCGCTTTTCACTCCACGGGATGAGCCAGCCCTTGGCCTTCGCGAGGGGTCGGTAGGCCCGGGCGATCTCCACGTACCCGCCCTCGCCGAGGGGATGGATGGTGCAGCTAGCCGAGGGCGCGTCGATGTCGAGGGTGAGCGCCCGCGCTCGGCGTCCAGGGACAAGGGGCAGGTCAGGCCACGATGTCTCCACGCCCAGATGGCTGTCGACGTTCTCCCAGTTCACCAGGATCGCCGAGCCCTGCTTCACCGCGCCGCACATCGCCATGGTGATATTGTTGTAGGTCGTCCATTGCTGCCGCCCCGGCAGTCCCTTGGCCGCCGGGAGCTCGATCCCAAGCCGCTGGGGCACGTAGACGCAGCCCTCATCGGCGTCGGTTGTCCAGAGGGCGTCGTCCAGGACACGGACGCGCGCGACCTCCCACCCTCGCGTGGAGGTCGACGTGTAGCTCAGACGCAGGCCGTCGGGATCGCTCATCGGGGTGAAGCGGAAGGTGACGGTGACGCCGCATGGCCGCCCGTCGACCCGTGCCCGGGTCACCAGCTCGATGCCGTCATCAACGCGGCGCGCGGTGTCGAACTTGTCCACGCGCCAGATGGTCCGCCGGTCACCATTGCGCAAGTGTACCTGCGCGAACCGGGGCCGGTCAGGCGCAGATGCCCAGAGGACACCCGTTCGCTTGTCGGTAAGAGACCACGCGCCACTGTCCTCGTCCACGGTTAGAGCCCAGTTTGCCGAATCGAGGGACAGCGCGCGGTCCGCCGGGATGCGCTGGGCCAATGCCTCGCGCCGCGCGCTGATTTGCGCGTCGGACAGCGGCTCGGGCGCGGCGGAATCCGACGCCGGCGCCTCACTCGTCACCTTGATCTTGCCGCCATCGTAGGTGTCGAGCAGCCTGTCGCCGCCCCCGGCGTGGTCGAAGAGACCGATGTGCACGAAGTACTCCTGCTCCGGCTGGTCCGTGGGCGCCGAGAGAATCCGCGGCCCATCGGCGACGATCTTGCCGGGCTCCCACATGGTCGTCGGGACTGTCGGATCGTGGTCGCCATGGATCACGATGTTCTCGCAGGTCTGCTCCGGGGCCTCAAAATGCAGGAACACCCGGTACTCGGACTTCGCCGGTTTGCTCCCGGCATTGCGGAACTTGATCGTCATCGCGAAGGGATCGCCGGGCCGGATCTCCCGGGCAGTGAAGTCGACACCGACGAGTTCGGGCTTGAAGGTCGGGTCACCTGCACCGTCACGCACCCCCAGATCATCCCTGCGAGCACAAGCATCAGCACGAAACGCCACGGCATCGTCTGCATTACAGTCGCCCCCGTGATTGTGGATCGATCATTGGTCGGTGCGACGGGCCTGAAGATCCGTCAGAAGATCGTGCGCATTACCGTGTAGGATGCGCGCCTTGTCTGCTTCCGAGATGTCCGCGTCAAGCACGCAGCCGAGCATGTACGCTTGGCTGATGATCGGGAAGTCGGAGCCGAAGACCACACGGTCCGCTCCCATCACGCGCACGGCGTCCTCGATCCTGTTTCGCGCGGGGACGGGAGCGCAGATCTCCGCGACGATGTTCGGCTCCGTACTCAGCACAGGCAGCGCATCTCGCCAGAGCTTCGAGCCCATGTGTCCGGCGATGAAGGTGAGGTCTGGGAAGCGTTTCGCGAGACTTGCCAGTCCCGCGAAATTCGCCGGGTCATTCTCTCCACAGTGGAAGAGGATCAGCGCCCAGGGGAACTCCTCGGCGACGGTCGTGAGAATCTCCGCGTGTCCCGGGCAATCGAGGGGCCGGCCGATGTACGCGCCGCTGTACATCTTCAGCCCGATGAACGACTCGTCGCTCAGGTAGCGGCGAACTTCATCGCGCGAACGCGCGACGAAGTTCGGGTTTGCGAAGGCGTAGCCCTTGATGCGATCGCGGCCGGCAATGTCACGGCAGAGGGCCGCGTTCCCGGAG
>JALGSS010000573.1 GCA_029821745.1 Candidatus Zipacnadia bacterium | reverse complement strand
ATATACGCCAGCGGGGACGCGACTCTCGAAGCCATAGATTGCCTCGTCCACGGGAACAGGTCCATCGGGGTCGCCGTGATGGATCGGGCGCAGGCCACGGTACAGGACAGCGAGTCGGCGCACAATGGCAGCCACGGCATCTACCTTGGCACCGCGCCCAAGGCCACTCTGGAGCGCAACCGCGTCCATCACAACCGAGGTCACGGCATCGTCGCGGCCGGCACCACAGTGCTCACTGCCAAGAAGAACCAGTCCTGGCGCAACAGCGTGGGCATCTGGATCGACAACGGCGTCGACGCGACGCTGGATGGGAACACCGCCCACAACAACATCATCGAGGATGTCGTCGATAACCACTAGACGAACCGGTTACGCCCCCCAAGAGCTGCCGCTACTGCATGGCATCCTCGACGATGGCGACGATCCGCATCAACTCAAAGGGCTTCTCGATGCAGGCGGCCGCACCGTGCTCGAGCAGTTCCCGCATGACCGCCCCGTCCGGTCGGCCCGTGACCAGAACGACGGGGGGCGAGTCCGTCAGAGACAGGGCCGCATCGAGGATGGCTCTGCCGCCGCCGCCGGGCATGAGAAGGTCTGAGACGACTGCGTCGAAGTGCTGCTCTCGCATGGCTTCGAGGGCCTGCCCCGTGCTGTTCACCGATACGATGCTATGCCCGCGTAACGAGAACACCTGACGCACGATTTCGCACAATTCCTCCTCGTCTTCGGCCAGCAAGATCTGCTTCCCGGAGGAGCCATTCTTCGCCGTCACATCCAGAGGCGCACTCGGGTCCTCCCCGAAGGGATCCGTCTCTCCTCTGCTGTCTCCCGCATCTTGCTCGAACGTACCACTCACCTCTTTCGCCGACACCGCCGCCGTTGTCATGCCCCCCTATCAACGCGAGCAGCCGGACTAGTCGAGCTCGCGCACGACGCGCATCTGGCCGATGAAAATCGTTGCCGGGTAGTTCGCGACCGAGCGCTTGTCCACAAGGCGCAGCGTAAGCCTCACCGGTTCGCCCTCGCCCGTCAGCCGCGAGATGTCAATGCTGGTCCATTCTCCCCCACCGCGACGCGTCAGCGCAATGTGCTCTTCCCAGACCACGACCTCGTGATGGAGGAGCTGGTAGAAGCGGTACCCGGTCCACACGTCACTATCGTGTTCGTCCGAGAGGTGCAACTGCAACTGAGTGTTGCCCGCCTCGGGCACTGGCGTGCGCCCCTGGTCCGTCACCTGCTTCGCGGACGGGACCAGCCCCAGCCCGTCGTTAGCGCTCCCGTTCGGCGTATGTAGCGACGATGTCTCATCTCAGGCTATAGCTCCGCACCGGCCAGCCACAGAATGAGGCCTTTGAGCAATTCGCCTTCGTTCTCGCCGGGGGCCTCCTCCTCCGTGTCTGCGTTCAGGCCAAAGGCGATCCCCGACGCGATGTAGCGTCCCTTGCCGACCTGCCCACCCACAACCACGGGCCTGCCCGCACCGTCGGTGACGAGAGGCATGCCGTCCTTGCCGACACCCAGCACGATATGGTCGTAGAAGGCATGCTCAAGCCCCGCGCCCCGATAGTACTCCGGGATGATCGGCTGGTTGCTCACGCGAACGCCCGTCTCTTTGTAGTGTCCCACGCCTCCGGCGCAGACCGCCGGCGCGATTGCCGCGTGATCCCGGTAGCCCACCGCGTCGTGGGTCGCGAGGATGGAGCCGCCCGCCTCCAACCATTTGTGGAGCGCAGTCGCTCGCGCCTCGTCAACGGAGACCGCGCCGCGTCCCTGAGTGATGACCAGGACCTGGAAGTCGCGCGCTGCCTGGGCGGTGACACTCGGGATCACTTCCGCATCCACCTGCCACGCGCCCTCCAGGGACTCCAGCATGCCCTGCGCTCCGTAGCCGTCGAGAATGCCCACGCGGGGCTTACCCTCGGCCTCGCGCGGAGCCGGAAGCTCGCCGGTGTGAACCAGTTGCTCGTCCGCCGTCAGCGCGCGGACCGGCCGGCTCCGGCAGATGTAGTGCCGCGAAGTCCCGTCGTCAAGGATCGCCGTGCCTCGGATCGCCAGCCGATACGAGCCCGCGTCCAGCTTGCTCTCGACCTCCCAGGTGTGGCTCTCTCCCGTGTTCAGAGCCGCCTTCTCGCCGACTTCCCTGATGTCACGCCCGTCCAGCCCCTGGAGCACGAGCGTCGCATCCATGGTCTTCACTGCCTGCGCCCAGTTGCCCCGGGCCTCCACCTTCACCTCGGTAGACAGCGTGTCCCCCTCGCCCACAACCCACGCATCGTCTGTAGCTCCGGCGGAACTGAAGGAGACCACAGGGCGAAGCATCGGGGTGAAAGTCTGCGCCCCCGTACAGCCCTCAGCCAAGGGCGGCAGGAAGCCCTGCTTGAGGCTCGACCCGTAACTGAAGATGCAGAACCCGTCAGCGCCCAGTCGCCGCGACGTCTCGATCTGCTGGATGAGTTGGTCGGGGCCGGTGAACTGCGAGTGGCTGCTGAACGCTCCGATGCCCTCGGCGATGAGCGCCCGCCCCTGGGTTAGCCGAACGTGCTCCTCGGTGGCCTTCGCGAGTCGCTCGTTGCTGTCGGTGTAAGTCATCGGCATCAACAGGTCGATGATGCCCTCCCTGGCCCACGCTGCCGCATCCTGGCCGATCGAGACGCGGGAAGAGGGCCAGTTGTAGAAGACCGCCGCCGAGACCACAATATCCGGCCTTATCTCGTGAGCCAGCTTGTACACCTCCTGCACCAGCCGCGTGATCTGCTCGCGACGCCAATCCTGGAACGTATCGTACTGCGGCCCGCCTTTCAGGACGTCTTTCGGCCAGTCAGCAACATCGACACCCGCGTCGCGCTCGAAGTTGGCGTGACACTTCTCGCAGTAACAGAAGTGGCCGCCACCATAGCGGATGTAGTCGAAATGGATCCCATCGACGGGGTACTTCTCCGCCATCTCAAGCATGGCCGCGATTTCGAGCTTCAGATTGCGCTCATCCGAGGGACACAGCCAGTCTCCGGTGTCGCCCTCATCGGACAGCGTGAGCCGGTCGGCGTCCGTCAGCTCCGCGATCCGTTCCGGGGTTCCCTTGCCCAGCCGCCAATTGATGCGCCACGGGTGGACCTCGATGTTGTACTTCCGGGCGGCCTCAATGCAGGCGGCCAGCTCGTCGCGCTCATAGTTTCTGGCTCGCGGCAACACGTCGCTCTCGTAGTTGGCGCCCCCGGCGTCGCAGAAGTTCGGGAAGATAGCGTTGAGCCCGGCGCTCGCGAGGTCATGCATCACCGCGTCCCAGTCCTGCGAGGCGCCGCCCGTCCATACGGCTCGGAGCTCGCCTTCCCTGGTCCGTGCGAGGGGGTACGTGGCACTGCGCAGCAGATCGCCGGCTTGGTTCACTTTCAACAGCGCCGCTGCGTATTTGCCCTCTGCGAGCAGCGCCTTGGCCTCGTCGTTGGCTTCCCGCGCCGCAGCAAGTCTTTCCTCCGCCACACTCACGTCCCGCCCATCCTGTTTCGCTCGCTCAATGGCCTGCGCGACACCGTCCCAGTCACCATAGCCGTGCACTGAGTCGTCCGCGTCGAAGGCCTTCTGCACGGCGCTTTGCCAGATATCCGGGAAGAAGTGCCCAATGACGGCGAGGAACATCTGCCCCTTGCCTGCGGCGTCGCCGCCGAGCATCACGTGGGCCTGGTAGCATCCGTTGGCGTTCATGGT
>JALGSS010000572.1 GCA_029821745.1 Candidatus Zipacnadia bacterium | reverse complement strand
AGCCGTTCGCCCGGCTTTCATGAGCCCGGCGTTCAGTCCTCGATCACGAGCTTCGAGACATCCACGACGGGCTCCGGCCACTGAGGGTCCATGTCGTTGAGGGTCTGCGCGAGGATCTCGGCGATCACCAGGTTGCGGTACCACTTCCGGTTCGCCGGGATCACATACCAGGGCGCGTAGTCGGTGCTGCAGCGCGCCAGGGTCTCCTCGTACGCCTTGGTGTACTCGCCCCACAGCTTGCGCTCTTTGTTGTCTGCCGGGCTGAGCTTCCAGTGCTTGGCGGGGTTGGCGATGCGCTGCTCGAAACGCTGCTTCTGCTCATCCTTCGAGATATGGAGGAAGAACTTGATGATCCGCGTGCCGCCATCATGCAGCAGCTTCTCGAAGTTGTTGATATGCTCGTAGCGCTTTCTCCACACGGCCTTCGGGACGATGTTGTGGACGCGGACCACCAGCACGTCCTCATAGTGCGAGCGGTTGAAGACCACGATGTGGCCCTTGCGCGGCGTCCACTCGTGGATGCGCCATAGGAAGTCGTGCTGCAACTCCAGGGCCGAGGGTTGCTTGAAGCTGCGGATCTGGCAGGCCTGCGGATTCAGCCCCCGCATCACGTGGTTGATCGTGCCGTCCTTCCCGCCGGCGTCCATCGCCTGCAGCACGATCAGCAGCGACTGCTTGCCTTCCGCGTACATCCGTTCCTGGCATTCGCTCATCATCCGCCGGCTGTCCCGCAGGCGCTGTTTCACCTCCGGGTCGCCCTTCTTGAGTCCTCCGCGTTCATCCGGGTCGTGGTCGGATAGCTTCACCTTCGTGTCGGGCTTCACCAGGAATGGGTGCGCCATCTCTCGTCCCCTCTCGACCATTGTGTGCAATGCCCTACCCAACTTTCTACACTTTTCTTCTCGGGTGCGGGAAGGCCCTGCTTTAGTCGACGGGGAAGGAACACGAAATCTGCCTGAGGAGGCTACGTTCCATGAAACCCATTAAGCAGTCCGCGTGCTGGGGTTGTCTCATGTCCGGCGGCGTCAAACCCGAGGACGGCATCCGTGCCGCCAAGAAAATCGGCCTCGCATCCATCGAGATGGGGCCCCAGGAGTACTTCGGCGCCATCAAGGACGCCGGGCTGGACATCGCCATCTTCGTCGGCCACCAGTCTCTTCCCGACGGGCTGAACAAGCGCGAGAACCATGAGCGAATCTATGACGAGCTCATGGCCAGCCTCGAAGTCGCCGTCGAGTATGAAGTGCCCAGTCTGCTGTGCCTGAGCGGGAACCGCTACGACGGCGTGTCCGATCTGCAGGGCGCCGAGATCTGCGCGGAGATTCTTGCGCGCGTCGCGCCGGAAGCCGAGGAGCGGGAGGTCACCCTCTGCACGGAGCTTCTCAACAGCCGCGTCAATCACCCCGGCTACATGTGCGACAGCACCGAGTGGGGCGTTCACCTGTGCAAGATGGTCGCCTCGCCATCGGTGAAGCTACTGTACGACATTTACCACATGCAGATCATGGAAGGCGATCTGATTCGCACGATCCGCGACAACGCCGAGTGGTTCGGTCACTTCCACACCGCGGGCAATCCGGGGCGCAATGACATGGACGAGACCCAGGAGATCTACTACCCGGCCGTAGCTCGCGCCATCGCGGAACTCGACTACGACGGCTACGTCGGCCACGAGTTTAGCACCAAGCGCGAGAACGGGATCATCGGGATGACGGAAGCCTTCGAGACCTGGAACGTCGCCTGAGTCACGGGCCGATATGAGCAACAAGGGCGCGGCAACTTGGGTCGTGCTGAAGAACGCGAATTAGCCGTGGGGTGTCCCGCTCTGCGGGACGGGGCCCCACGGATGCGCTTAGCATGGCATAACGGTCCTGCGGGGCCCCGGTCACTGTACGACGTGACCACCCCGCAGATAGCTAAGTCACCTCTTCAACACAACCCATGCCGCGCCCTTGTGAAGTCGGCGATGCAGCCTCCATATCCCCTCTACTCCTCCGCAGGCTCCTCGAAACCGATAGACTGAATCTTCACCCACTCGCCAGGCATGCCTTTGGACACGGGGTCCAGGCGCAGGCGCATGATGATGCCCTTCCACGCCGGGGATTGGGTCATGTCCACTGCGTACGTGTGATACTCGCCGTCAGCCACGAGATCAAACTGCACGCTCTGCTCGCTGGGAAAGCCCGGCTGACCGGAGGCCCGCCAGAAGACCTCCCCATGGGGCGTCTGGCTGTTCGTGGCTGCCCGGACGTACAGCGTCGGGGCATCTTCGGCCTTCCAGAATCCAGGAGGGCCAATCAACTGCGGATCGGCTGCGCCGGGGATGACATGCAGTTCCCCGTTGATGGGCCAGCCCGCGTCCGTGGCGTTCACATAGGTCCAGTGCCGACGATCTGATTCGAACTCCCAGGTGGGCGGCGTGGGCCGTGGCGCATGGTCATACACGTACCGGCGAATCTCGGTCAGCGTGCCGAGGATCAAATCATACTGGTACTCGTACTGGATGTTGTGGTCGAGAATGTCCGCGTGCAACGGACTGATGTACCCGGTGGGGCCGTCCTTCGTGCCGCCCTTGCCCGGCTTCCCGGCGAAGCCCGCGATGGTGTGCTGCGCGCCTTCGTGCCAGATGCCCAGGCCCCAGTCCTCGTCATCCAGCAGCGCCGACCAGTTCTCCGTCGCCTGGTAGCTGGTCCAGGGGAAAATGCCCGTGGTCGCGCCCTTCTCGATGACCCGACGAACGGGGGCGTTAGTGAAGGGCTGGTCGCCGTCATACGTCGTGAGCCGGTACCAGGGCCCGTTGGTGTAGACCGCCGGAAGCTCCTGGGAGCGGGCCCGGTACTGCTTCGTGTCCGTCCGGGCATTGTTGAGCCGCGAACGCACGTGAGCCGTTGCTCCCTCGACCGTGATCCAGGTCTCGAAGGTGCACTCGCCCGGTTCGTTGTTCAGTGGCCACTGCATCGGAATGCACTTCGTGTACATCGTCTTGCCGTCGTTCGTGTGGGCGAGAACCTTCGCCCGATTGCCGAAGCAGTCGCCGGACTGAATCGGGTTCCAGCCCAGGCCCTTCCAGGTTTCGGTAGGCTTCTTGCCCCTCGGCTCAAAGGGGACTGGGAACGCGTAGAAGGACATCTGGATCTGGCGGCCCCAGTCGTGGTTGTTCACCACGCTGATCTGCTGCTTGGAGTCGGCGAGGTATCCGATGGCGCCTCCGAGGTCCAGGTCCACGCCGATGCGGATCGTCCCATTGTCCAGGTAGCTCATGCCGCTGAACTCCTTCTGCGCGCCATCAGCGGGCGTGTCGCAGTGTCCGGCCGGCAAGGTGAAGCCGAGTAGGGCAAGCAGCAACGGTAGACGCGTGTGACGAATGCGCAGGTGCATGGCCTGACTCCTATCTTGCGGCGTGTGGGCACCAGTTCTGGTCGTGTTGATTAACCAACGACGCATGGCCGTGGCCCCCACGGATGCTCTGAGATGCCTTGCACGGGGCCCCGTCGCACAAGACGCGACACCCCGTGCCCATGATTGCTCTTGATGACGGCCTCGCGCACTTGCTGCCCCGGCAACTCGTGAGCGAGGACGCCGGATTGCGCGGCCATGGCGGCTGCCGTTCCCGCAGCTTGTCCCAGGAACATGCAGCTTGGCATCACTCGCAGGGAAGCGATGGCGCTACGGTCGGCCGAGATGCACCGCCCAGCCACGAGTAGCCCCCGCACCGACTCAGGCACCAGACAGCGGTATGGCACCTCGAACCAGTCACCCGGCGGCGGCGTGTTCTGCTGCTTGAACTCCAGCGTGTACGGGATCGAGCGTCCCGGCGGTGAGTCGTGGAAATCGATGAAGAAGCACGCCTGGGCAATCCCGTCGTCGAACTTGCGCCCGGCGATGAGGTCCTCACCTGTCACTGTGTACTGCCCGGCCGGCAGGCGCGATTCCCGTGTGCCCAGGATGTCCCAGAACCGGGCGATATACGCCTGGTCGTACCCGGGCAGGTTCGCGCGGCAGAACTCGAGGACTTCCAACGCCGCGAGTTGGCAGTCAACGACGGTATCGCTGACGGCTTGCGGGTCGGAGCAGTCGATGTTCTCGATCTCCCAGTAGTTGGGCAGGAAGACGTCCTCCGCTTCCTGGTATGGGAAGAGCGCCGGGGCAGGACGGAAGGCCCCCTGTGGGGCA
>JALGSS010000571.1 GCA_029821745.1 Candidatus Zipacnadia bacterium | reverse complement strand
GGCGTGGTCCACTTCGAAGCCGTGCGCACCCACACTGGGCGCTCCTCATTGCGCAGTTCGATGGTGCCGTCCGTGCCGATCAGGCGGATCTGGCAGCCGATGTCGGAATCCTCGCCGGTGAACAGGATCCCACGCACCCCATTCTCGAACTTGACCTCGCAGATAGCCTGGTGCTCGTAGGGCAGCCCGAAGACCTCGTGGTGCTCCCGTGCGTCGATTTGCCCGAGCACCCACAGCGCCGGGTTCTCGTCGTTGAAAAAGAAGAACATGTCGAGCCAGTGGGTGCCCCAGTCGATCATGTTCGAGCACGATCCCTCGAGACGTACCAGATCGCCGATCTTGCCGCTCTTGAGGAGTTCCTTCGCCTTGCGAAAGGAAGCCAGGAAGCGGCGCTGATGATTGAAGGTCAACTGGGTGCCGCTCTTCTCGCAAGCGGCGACCATCTTCTGGGCCTCGCCCCACGTCGGCGCCATCGGCTTCTCCGAGTAGACCGCCCGCACGCCGGCCTTTGCACATGCGATGACCGCGGGCGCGTGCAGGTGCGGCCACAGGCAGACGCTCACGATGTCGAGTTCCTCCTTCTTGAGCATCGTCTTGAAGTCGGTGTAGAGCGTCGCGTCGGGCGCATGCTGCTCGGCGAACACCTCGGCGTTCTCGGGCTTGATGTCGCACAGCGCCACGATCTCGCAGCCGGGGTAGGCCTTGTAGCCGACCGCATGGGAATGCGCCATGCCTGAACCCGTGCGCTGCTTGTGCTGCCAGGGCCGTCCGCAACCGATGATCGCCGCTTTGATAGTCTCGCTCATGATCGCCACTCTCTTGTGGGATGTAGTTAGGGGGGCTCACGCCCGATCCCATTCGGAATTCCCCGCGAGCATCATTTCACCTTCCGCCGTCGATTCTGCGGCAGGCCACCCGCCACTGCGCGTCGAATCATCCACCATGCGGCATGTAAGCTAAGACGGTGGGGAGGACATTATGAACTCGAACTTCGCTCTGGATCGTAGGCAGTTCATCGGCGTGACGGGTCTCGCAGCGGCATCGCTGGCAGCCGGACGCGTGGGTGCGGACGATGCCCCGCGCCGGCCGAACATCATCTTGATCCAGACGGATCAGCAGCACCACGGAGTGCTTGGGTGCATGGGCAACCCAGTGGTCAAGACACCGCACCTTGATCGCCTCGCCGCTGAGGGTGTCCGGTTCAGCAATGCCACCTGCGCGACGCCCTTCTGCTCGCCTACGCGTGCCTCATGGGTCACCGGGCAGTGGCCCCACACCCATGGGCTCATGAAGAACGTGGACGGCAAGAGCCAATGGCTGACCGATGAGCGCACCAACCTGCCCAATATCCTCCATGATGCCGGGTATGCCTGCGCGCACTTCGGCAAGTGGCACCTTGGACGCGTCGAGGACATCCGCGCCTACGCTCACCAGGGCCCAGTCCGCGAACAGAACAAGGGATACAACCAGAAGGTCGGGCGGGAGCTCAAGCTCCGTGTGGCGGATATCAAGCCGCCCAGAGTCGGGCTCCAGCACATCGAGATGATCCCGTCGGTTCGGGCCTTCCACGAGCGATGGAAGAACGAGAAGCGGCGCTCGCCCCAGGACCTGTCTGTCATCGGCCGCAGTGCGCTCCCCGTGGAGTACCAGTACGAGTCCTGGCTTGCCGATCAGTGCATCAGCTTCATCGAGGAGAACCGCGAGCGCCCGTTCTTCGCGACGTACTCGGTGAGCCCGCCTCATGCCTTCTGGATCGCGCCCGACCCGTACTACAGCATGTACTCCCGCGACGAGGTCCCCTGGCCTGAGAGCTGGAATGACCGGCCGAACTGGTACGCTCAGAGCCAGCCGTGCAGGATGGTCGAGATGATGGGTGAGGAAGCTGTGCGCGAGTACCTGCGCTGCTACTACGCCCAGGTCACGATGATGGACGAGTTCATCGGGCGGATCATCGAGCGCGTGCGGCAGTTGGGGCTGTTTGACGACACCATCATCGTGTTCACCAGCGACCACGGGGACATGCAGGGCGCACATGGGGCGATGGGCAAGTCGCTGCCCGCATTCTACGAGGAGATCGTGCGCGTGCCTTTGCTCGTCCGCGTGCCCGGTTCACGCCAGGGCGCTGTCTCGACGACCCACGCGCAATCGGTGGACCTCATGCCCACGCTTCTCGACTACGTGGGGCTGCGTGTCCCCGACAGCGTTCAGGGAGACAGCATGCGGGGGATCATCGACGGCACGTACGAGGACGACGAAAGACCAGCCTTCTCCGAACGCGGCCGGGGCCTGGGGGCTCGTCGGATGATCCGCGCGGGTACGTGGAAGTACTGCGTCTCCATCGGCCCGAAGCGTGGCATCCGCAAGGAGCTCTACGACCTGGCGGAGGATCCTCACGAGATGCGCGACCTGGCGGG
Source organism: Candidatus Zipacnadia bacterium (assembly GCA_029821745.1). Taxonomy (GTDB): domain Bacteria; phylum Armatimonadota; class Zipacnadia; order Zipacnadales; family JABUFB01; genus JALGSS01. The sequence continues at coordinate 2,284 of JALGSS010000571.1, read as the reverse complement.
GAAGCCACGGTTCCGCGACGTGCAGGCGTATCTCGACGCCCAGCATCAGGCAGGCCTGCGGGAGCAGGACGACAAGCACACGCTGGCGGTGTGGCCGGAGGCGTAGCAGAGACTACTCGGCTGCTTCGGTCGGCGTGGCCGGTCGGACATCGATCCTCTGTCTCCCGAGCCATTGGCACAGAGGCGCGAAGTGCTTGTCCGTCGTGCAGAGCTTGGCATCGTCCGGGCATTCCATCGCGATGATTGCATCTGCCAGACCGACCCAGCACAACTTGCCTCCGCACTCGTGTGGGGCCGCCAATGCTTGGGTCGCGGAGCTGTGCAGTGTGTACTCCTCGCTTCTATCCGCGGCGTCAACGCCCTTGCTCAGTGACGCAAGTGTGGCGAGGTCGCCGCGGTGGTCCGACATGAACTCGCCAATCCGACAGGGAGGGTGGTAGGCCTTTGAGCACTTGGGGGAAAAGCTGAATGTCCCGCTTTCTGGATCGAGCTCCGGTTCCGCTGACGCCCTCTTGCACTCGGTGTCGTCGAGGAGGTGTTGTGGTGGGACCAACTCGTCGAACCTATCCATTAGGTTTTCTTCGATGAGCCCCTCAAGCCATCGCCGTGCCTTCGCCAACGTCTCAGCTTCCGTTTCCCCTTCCTCCTTGGCAGCCACGCAGTAGTCAACCACCTCGCCAAGCCATTCCGCTTGGCGCACCACTCCGCGGAACGAGAACCCCTTGCCGATACGCTTGAGGGCTTCCCCAAGCGTAGCCGAGTCCGTCAGCAGAGCATGGGCGTCGACAGCGGCTTTGAGGAACGTGCTGCGGAACTCCTGTCGCACGTAGCCCGAAGTGGTGGTCTCCTTGCCAGTGGTTACGGCTTCGACCGCGGAGCGCTCTTCTGGTAGGCCGACCGTTGCGGCGGCAACAGCGGTTGTTTCCAGGTAGACCAACGGTCTCCCCCCCGTGGGTTCGGCTATGGTGCTTGCTCTTGTTGGATCTCCCGTCGTCGGGTCAGGGCGTCTAGGTTCGCGTGACGAAGCAAGCGTCCGGCCTCCCGGGACGCTTCGCGAGTGATCTCGCGTTCTCCGACGAGGCGCGCTACGTAGCTCAAGGCATTGATCCCGCTTCCCTGTTTCCTCAGCGACACGGGCCGCGCGCCTGAGCAATGTCCTCTTCAGGCCCATGACCAGCCGGAGCCTCTCAAAAGAGTCTGTCTCGCTCTCCAATGCCCGTCCGCAGTCTGCAACATCCGCGAACTCCCGAGGAACGCCTTCGTGCCTGAGAACAAGTCTGCCGGGAGCCGGCTTGCCCCACTCCTTCGAGGCCTCAAACCAGCGCAAACGCTCATCCAGGTCCTGCAGGTGGTCTCCGTGGCGCAGCACACCAAGGTTGCGTAGTACGTCCACGACTGTCCTGCGCATCTCGCTGTCGCCCGTTGGGGCATCATCAAGGTAGGGCAACGTCGGCAGGCTCCTATCCTGTGAGCTCATCCCGCACTTCCTTCAGATGCCGGATCAAGTAGTCGATGTCATCCACATCGCACGAGAGTGTTACGGTGGTCTCGCTCCGACTCCCTACGCCGAAGAGCACCCGGAAGGCGCGGTCTTGGCTCGCGAATCTTACGCCGCCTTCCGGAGCAGTGTCGGTCCTGATCTGGAGCAAGCCTATGCGATGTGTGGGGGCGTCGCCCTCCTCCGTGGTGATGCCCGCCATGATCTGGGACCGGAGGTCGACGAGGCCCGGCACCAGAGTCTCCGTCTTGTGGCGGAAGTGCGCCAGGAACGCGCCCAGTACCGGCGAGATGCCGTCCCTGACAGCTCTGACGCGGCCCCGCCAGTCTTCCTTTGTGTCCTCGTCCATATCGTCGCTTGGCACCACGCGTGGCCAGACCTCTTCCTCGTCCGGCATTGCCGCCAGCAGCCACATGGCGGACCGGATTTCCGTGTCGAACACCTTCTGGAAGAGAGCTTGGTCGACGTCTGTCCCACACGCACCGTCTATGTCCTCGCCGCTGACCTCACACTCGAGCGTCCCGTCAGGAGCGAAGAAAGGTTTCATCTTCCCGTCGACAAGCAGTGTCGCCGCCGCTTGGAGCACGGCGTCGAACTGCGCCCGTTCCACCAGTGGGCTTTCCCGTTTCTTCTCGTTTGGCATGATCGACCCCCCTCTATATGCGCCTCTGCATACTATAATTCACCAGAGCGCGCTGGAGTTCCTTCTTCTTCATGGAGTATCGGTCTGAGGCGGCCTTTCCGTAAGGGCCCTCACTCCACCTGGATCATGTCGGCGCAGGGCGT
>JALGSS010000570.1 GCA_029821745.1 Candidatus Zipacnadia bacterium | reverse complement strand
TCCGAAGTCGCCGAAGATGCCCTCGCCCCAGGTGATCGGGCCCAGCTTCGGCGAGGCCGCCAGGTCTGATGCCATCTTGCCGTCCAGCGTCGCCGAAGCCAGAGTCTCACCGTCTTGCGTGATGCTCAAGGCGTTCCCGCTGATTGAGAACTCGAGGGTCGTCTCCCCAGGCTTCCAGCGCATCGGGGCGGAGAGATGCCCCGGCGTCCGGAGTCGGTAGACTGCCCCGTATTCCTTCCACTTGTCGTCGCCCACGAAGGTATACTCCGGCTTCCACTCGCACGGCCACTTGGCCGATGTGGAGAGCATCAGGAACTCGCCCCGGGGCACCAGACTCGTGACGCGCTGGCCCCACTGGTTGATCACAAGGCCGAGGTCCTTGCACTGCGTCTCATACGGGTGGGTGGTCTCGTTCGTGGTCTCCGGGTGGGTGAACATGCGCCCCATCGAGAGCCATTGTTCGGAGTCCGGGTTGTAGCGCCACAGCTCTCCCCACGGCCACACGCCAACCAGCAGCTCCCCGCCATAGATCGTGGTGGTCTGGGCCTCCCGGGCGCTGCCGGACACGCCCTCGATGCGCGGCGGCCAGCCCTCGATCCGGGTCACGCTCTCGCCATCGCACTCGAACAACTCGCCGCTCGGGTATTGTGCGAGGAGCAAGCGGTCGTAGTAGTTCAGCACTGAGTAGACCTGATAGCTGGTGCCGAGGAGGGGCTCCACCAGCATGTTCCACTCCTCGCCATCGAACAGGTACACGCCGCCGAGGTTCGAGCAGGTCAGCACTTTCCCGTCGAGTTGCCCGTACGAGAAGGGTGTGGCGCCCACGAGGGGGAGTGTCTTCACGACAGCTCGGGAGAGGTCCACGGGCTCTCCGCTGTCAGGCGTCCACGGACAGGCGTAGAGCTTCGTGAAGCCCGTGTCGTCTGTCTCGTAGGCCCGGTAGCCCGTCTTGTCCGCCCAGTAGGTGTGGTAGAACACGCACTGCCCGTTCGCGTAGTAGAACCGCTTGAAGCTGCCACGCTCGGGCTGCGTCAGTATTGACTTGCCGTTGTACTCGATGTCGCCGTTGAGGGTCATCATGCCCTCGCCGATGCGCACGCGGCCCGCCTGGGATTCTCCGTCGGGCTTCCAGGTCCGAGTGTCGTCATCCCACACGCACATGCCTTCGCCGGGGGCGTCGCACTTGGCCAGGAGCTTGCCGTCCAGGTCGAACATGTACACACCGGCGGCTTGGCTCGGACGCGGGAGAGCTTCCCTGGTGAAAGACCTGTCGCCATCCGTGGGCCGGATGAACAACTGCACCGAGTAACGGTCGGCGCGGAACCGTGTGTTGTAGACTCCGACGAACCCGGCGCCGACAACATACTTGCCGTCAGCGGTCGGGACCTCGAACAGCGTGCCGTAGTTCCGGCCGATGTCCGCACCGAAGTCGATCTGTGTCGTGAACCTCATCAGAGACACCTCCGGATCGCCGTCGTTCTGAGCCCGCGCCGCGGTCAGGAAGGCCAGTGCCGCGACGACGATGATGCCAGACAGTCGGTATGCTCGCCTCATCCTGCACGCCTCCTCGGGATGTCTGCGGCAGGTCCGTTTTGCTGGACTGAGCGTGACCGTGGGGCCCCGCCGATTGTACGGCATCGGCACCCCACGGCTAACCGATGCTTCTCAGCACACGCGGGCACCTGTCCTCAACGCTCGCGTCACTGCGCGGCACTCGGTCTGGGTCCCGGCCTCATCCACAGGCTGCCCCATTCCTTGCGCAGCGTCCGTGTAGTCTTGCGTCCGGCGAACCAGTCCTCGTGGTGGAAGTTGCCGAAGTTGCCCTCGCCACGTTCCTTCTCGTCCAGGTCGCCCAGAGCGATATTGAGGCCCATCTTCACCGCGCCCATCTGCACGGAGTAGAAGCGCCCCGGCGCGACTTCGAGACACGGGTCGAAGTTGACCGCCCACTCGATGATGTAGCCCTTGCCCCCCGGCTTGACCTTCGCCACGGCCTCCATGTCCTTGTTGAGGATCCACTCCTGGTACTGGTTCCAGGCCGAGAGCTTCGCTCGCGGCTCGCCTTCCATCAGGCCGCCAACGCCGACGCCCCCGAGGCGCGACTTCGTCAGGTTGCAGACCATCTGCCACGCGCGGCCGTTCCCGTCCGCGTGGACGCCTGGCGGAAAGTGGTTGTCGGCGTTGATGAGCAGCTCCATCTCATCGCCGAACCACGGCCAGCCCTCCCGGGTCAGCTCGTGAACCTTCGGGTTCCGGTCGGGCAGCCAGCGCTCCGTGTCGATGCCGTAGAGGACATCGTCCGTGATGTCGAATGCGAAATACAGTCGTGTGCCGTCATGCTTCACCCAGCCCCATAGCGACAGGTCATTGTCATCCGTTGTCTCCGAGAAGGTATGCGTCCACGACTGCACGCCGCGGAACTTCTCGGCATCATCATACTCGCCGGGCGAGATCACACCATCGAGGGTCGGCGTCGCGCCCAGATACGCGTTCAGGCCTCGGGGCCACAGGCCGGCGAAGGCGCTGGTGGAGAGGAGAAGGGTGAGAACACAGAGAAAAAGGCCAAGCGGTGTTTGTTTCATGGCGGTAACTCCCTTGAGAGTACGGGCCGGATGGGTATCAACGCCGAACACTTCGCCGAACACACTACCCACTCCTTGCAGACTGCCGCGCCCGTCTACGGAGGTCCGAGTCATGGTGCCGAAACTGCTGCTGTGTCTGGTTGTGCTGACGATGGGCCTCGCCTCGGCCCAGGAAGCTCGCGTGAAGCGCTCCGACGTAGTCTTCATGGGTGCGAAGGATGCCGAGGTCTATGACGCCTACGGGGCGACGATGGTGAGCTGGGGCGGGAAAGCCGGGACCACAAAGGGTGCCGAGAACTGGTTCAAGAAGCGCGTCGCCACGGCCCACGAACAGGGGCTGCGCTACTGCGCGGGTCTGGCCTTCCGCACCGCCTTCCGCGAGATGATCGACTTCGACAAGAACAACTTCATGGACTCGGTATGCCGCACGCTGGACGGCGAGCCGCTCCTCGTCCCGTGGCTCTGGGACCAGAAGCACAAGGACGGCTACCCGGCGTACTGGTTTTGCACCAATGCGCCTGGATACCGCGAATACCTGAAGGACCAGGCGCGCCGGGCGATGGTCGTGGATGTGGAGGGGCTGCATATTGACGACTACGCAGGGACCGCCGGCACTGAATGGCGGGGCGGATGCTTCTGCCGGCATTGCATGGCGGGCTTCCGGGAGTACCTGCGAGCGAATGTCTCCGCCGAGCGGCTGGCTGAGTGCGGCGTGGAGTCCCTGGACGATTTCGACTACGGGGCGTTCCTCAAGGCGAAGGGATTCACGGTCAAGGACTACCGCAACAAGGTCGGGTCGACGCTTCCCCTCGGCCCCGAGTTCCTGACCTTCCAGTACCGATCCTCCGCCGCGTGGGTCGGCGAAGTGCGCGAGTATGCGGAGGGTCTGATCGGTCATCCGCTGATGCTGAGCGTCAACTCCAGCGCGTCGAACTACAAGTCTCTGGTCATTGCGCCGCAGCTCACCTACTTCTGCGGCGAGGTCCCCCGGGACGCGGCGAAGCTGACCGTGCCCACGAACTCGATCTTCGTGTTCAAGGTCGGCGACGCCCTGGACCGCCCGCAGGTTTCGACGGCAAGCGGGCAGGACTGGGCCTTCGTGATGGAGCAAAGCAAGCCGGGCCTCGTGCGCAC
>JALGSS010000569.1 GCA_029821745.1 Candidatus Zipacnadia bacterium | reverse complement strand
GGTGAGCAGCGATGATCACGAGAGTAGTGGACAGCAGGCCTCCGAAGACGCGGCTTGCGGTGATGGCGGCCGTGGACGCGCTGGGCTCGGGCGGGCTTGTGGCCATGCCGACGGACACCGTGTATGGGCTGGCGACCCGCGCCGACCGCAAGGAGGCCGTTGAGGCATTGTTCAGCGTGAAGCGGCGACCGGATGACAATCCGTTGCCGATCCTCTTGCCGGATGGCGACGCACTGACCCGCGCCTGTCGGGGGGTGCCCGACGCTGCGCGCGTACTCGCAGCGCGGTTCTGGCCGGGTCCGCTGACCCTCGTGGTGCCCAAGTCGGATGCGGTCAGCGACGCTGTCTCCGCCGGAAGAGACACCGTTGGCGTGCGCGTTCCCGATCATCCCGTGGCTCTCGCGATCCTCGCGGGGTGCGAGTTCCTGGTTGCCGTGACAAGCGCGAACCTGTCGGAGATGCGACCCGCACGGGATATTGACGATGTGCGCAGGGATTTCTCGGGGGCGATCAACATGATCGTCGGAGACGACCCCTGTCCCGGCGGTGTGCCATCCACCGTTATAGATGTGACCGGCGACAGCGCCCGTGTGTTGAGGCCAGGCGCCATCTCAGCGGCGGCAATTCAGCAAGCCCTGGCCGAAACCTGAGTCCGAGCCCGCAGGAGATACGCTGCCCGACGCCGAAACTGTCCCCAGCCTGTCTCGTTGGCTGTTCGCTCCAGATCTCTCAAGGGCATTTGGAGGGTCACCATGAAGATCGGCCTTGTCGGCCTGCCGGGCAGCGGGAAGACGACGTGTTTCCGGATCCTCAGCGGACAGACGATGGTCGACTCCCACCACGGAGCGACGATCGCCACTGTAGCACTCCCTGATCCTCGTCTAGACGCTATCTTTGAAGCCGAGCAACCGAAGAAGATGACGTATGCCGACGTCACCTTCGTGGACTTCGCCGCGGTCCACAAGGGCGACGGGGCTAAGAAGGAACTCGCGCTGCACAAGGTGGCGGGAGATGTGGACGCGCTGGCGCTGGTCATCCAGTGCTTCGGGGACCTCAATCACCTGGGCGAGACGCTTGAGCCTTGTTCCGACCTGGAGACCCTTCTGCTGGAGATGTCTCTGAGCGATCTCGCGATCATCGGGAAGGCGCTTGATAAGCTCAATGCCGGGCCCAAGGCGGAGCGGACGCCGCAAGTGATGGGGCTGCTCGAGCGGTGCCGGGAGCACCTCGGGAGAGGCGTCGCCCTGCGTGAGATGGCGTTCAGCGAGGAGGACCGCAAGCTTTTGCGCGGGTTCGCTCCCCTGACGCTGATGCCGCTGATCGCCGTGTGCAATATCGCCGAGGATGACCTGATGGGCGACCGGATCGCGTCACTTCGCGCGAAGGCCGATCAGATGGGCCTTCCGCATGTCGAGATTTCGGCGGAGCTGGAGCGCGAGATCGCGGAGCTGTCGGAGGAAGATCAGATCGAGTTCATGGCAGACTACGGCATGGACGCCCTCGCCCGGGACCGCTTCATCCGCGCGTGTTTCGAGATCCTCGACCTCATCACGTTCTTCACTGTCAACGAGAACGAGGCCCGGGCGTGGACGATTGCCCGTGGCGCCACAGCCCCCGAGGCCGCCGGGAAGGTCCACACTGACATGCAGGCGGGGTTCATCCGTGCGGAAGTGTCTGCATTGAAGCAGTTCGAGCAGCACGGGTCGCTGCAGGCCTGCAAGGACAAGGGATACCAGAGAGTCGAAGGCAAGGAGTACGTGGTCGCCGAGGGCGACATATTGCAGATACGGTTCAGCCGTTGATTCGAGAGTTGTGCCCCGCTCGCCTGGCTCAGTTCTCAGGTTCCTCCGGCCAGACCTCCAAGGACCGGCACTTGCCGCAACGCCACCGCACGACGCTGCCCGGTTTCGCCTCGAACCCCATCGTGTTGCATTGTGAGCAGCGGATCTCCAGCCAGCCATCATTGCCCCCCGGCAGCGCGACGCTTGAGGGACCGATGGCCGCGTACAGGTACGCGTTCCCTTGCTTACCGACGCGCTCAATGGTGCCAAGCCGGCGCAGGGCGTACGACATGTGCCCGGCGAGCCAGCGGCTGAGGCCTGCGGCCTGCGCGAGGTCAGCCACCGAGAAGCGCTCCGGGAGATTGGGTGGGAGCAGTTCCAGGTAGTCCTCGGGGTTTTCGAAGCGGACGACGTCTACGACCTCGACAAGCTCCCTCCCGAGGAGCGATACGCGCTTGTGATAACGACCTCGGCGCGTCTCCGGAGAGCGGATCTCCCTCTCGACCGTTCTCACGACTTCCAGACTGACAGTCTCCTCTCTGAGGACCGCGGCCAGATGGCGCAGTTCGGGGAAGACGTCGAGTACGCGGCCATGCTTCGGCGACCGGCGACAGGACAGCTCCTCACCGGTCTCCGGATCCTGCCGGACGATGAACTTGGTTTCGGGAACGGGGTAGACGACGACCACCGGCATTGTCTCCGCCAGGGCCTCGATCTTGCGGCGGATCTTGAAGAAGCTGCCGGTCTGAATCTCGTAGGCCACGCCGTCACGGAGTACATCCAGCTTGTAGCGACCGTGCTTGGCCTCGACGACGCCGGTGTCTCCCGCATAGTGTGCCTGCAGACTGCAGTGCAGTTCGGTGGGCATTCGTCGGCTACCGTTCCTCGCTCGGGTCGGAATCTTCGCCGGGCGCCGGCGTCTCGGGATACAGCGGGATCGCCTTCTTCATATCGTGGCTGATGATCATGGAGCGCTTGAGGCCCGGGAAGGCGCCGTCGGTGATAGTGGGCAGGCGCAACGCCTCGGTCACTCGGCGGGCGACTTGCCGCGCGTCGTGAGCCGGCGTGGCCTCCTCGAACTGCAAGTGGAGGTCGAGCCGGTAGACGTGGGTTTCCGATCGACTGTATTGCGAGACGGTTCGTCGGCGCATGGGCTTCTCCGGGACGCAGGTGGCGGGTGCGTAGCCCGTGGTTAGTGTGAAAACATCCAGAAGTCGCGGTTCTCGATGGGCAGCGCGACACGCGCGCCTCCCTGGCGGTGCGACTCGATCATGCCGAAGGCGATCTCCGCGGTCATCGCCGCCGTGCGCACGCCCTGACTTGTCTCGCCGTCGGTCTCGATGGCCTGGACGAGGTCGCGGATCAGCCGGACCGTGGAGCTTTCCTTCTCGTATTCGGGGAAATCCTGCAGCTCGTAGCGCCGGTACTTGGTCGTGGTATCCTGGGATCCTGGGTCCACATATCCCAGTAACTGCAGTCGTTGCGCGTGCGCAGCGCGCCGCTCGAGCAGATGACCTCGTACTGGGCCCAGATGGACGTGTTCATCACGTGCCCGTAGACTCCGTTGGCGAAGCGGATCATGCCAGTAGCTGCGAGGTCCGTGTCGCAGCGATGTGCCGCAGGGTCGAACTCTTCGCTGATCACAGTGCCCTGCACCCATTCGACCGGCGCGTCATCGGCGAAGTACCAGCGAGCCGCAACTGAAGCTGATGACGGTCTGGGCACCGCCGAGGGCGCCGCTATCGATGATCTCCTTCGCCTTGTTGCCTCCCGCGCTCCAGCGTCGGAGAGTGCCCATGTTGAACTTCACATTGTTCGACTCCACGGCCTGGACCATCGCGTCCGCCTCGGCCAGAGAGCAGGCAAAGGCCTTCTCTGCGTAGATGCCTCGGGCGCCGTGCTCGGCGGCGAAGACGACCACCTCGGCGTGCGTGTGGCCGGGCGTGGTGACGCTGACGATGTCGGGCTTCTCCTGGTCGATCATCTCGCGATAGTCTGTGTACCCGCGGGCGATCCCGTAGCGATCCTGCAGCGATTTGACCTTGTCCTGGTCCAGGTCCGCGATGGCCGCGAGGTCGATCTGGGGGAACTCGGCGTAACCCGCGGCATGAGAGTAGGGCAGGACGAACCCGCGCTCGCCCCGGACCTCGTCGTCGATGGTGCCTCCCATGCGACCCGCGCCGACGATGACTGCCTTCAACTGTGACATGGGGCCCTCCGTGTCCAGCGGCTCGGAATGCGTTGCTCAAGACGGTTGCGAGGAGTGATTCGCCGGGACGGTGGCAGCGGCCTCCCCGTGGCGTGAATCATTGGACGCGACCGGGAAGCCCGGGCGCGTCCAATGGTCCGTCCGTTAGTGCTACGCTGGGATCCGTCGCCTCTCGGCTACGGCCTCACGACAGGCCTGATTGGCGTCGGGGGCTTCTTCCGGGCCAAGAAGGTGATTTCGGTCCAGCCCGGGACCAACCCTTCGCGGTACGCAACCCGTGGGTACATCAGCCTCCCGCGGATCGTGGGGCCCTGCAGGCGTCCCCAGAGTACCTTGGTCTCGTGGTCGGCGCCTTCGTACCACCATACGCCGCAGATCAGGCCGTTCCCTACCTTGCCCTTGAAGATCGTCGCCGCGCTGGAACCGGCGAATGTGCCGAATTCGACGCTCACTTTGTCGCCGGTCTGGGTGATCTTCATCGTCGTGGTGTCGCTGATCGTTCTCCTGGGCGGAGTTGTGTCCATGTAGTAGTTGGAGCCTCGGACTGACACCGTATAGTCCCCCGCCACGTTCTGTGCGCCTGCCGCCGGAACGAATGCCACCACAGCAACGGCCATGAGTACCGGCAAGACTGTCCACCGCATGCTTTCTCTCTCCTTTACACCTGTGGTGATAGCGCTTCGTCGATGAGCCATAGTAATGTTAAGAGCACATATCGCCCATGGCAACGACGTTGAGCGATTCTATATCCGAATCATAGGGAAAGGCCGGCGTCACATGGGGATATTGCAGAGGAGTGGAGGCCGCGAGTGGGGAACATGCGGGTGCGTATGAAAGGGAGATGCTCGTGGCTACTTACCGAGTCGGCCTCATCGGTTGCGGACGGATCGGCAGCGAATTCGAAGACTTGATGCCGGAGAAGCCCTCCAGCATTGCCGGGGCGTTCGCGATGCTGGACGACTGCGAACTCGTGGCGGGGTGCAATCGGGGGCGCGAGCGGCTGGAGAAGTTCGGACGGCGCTGGGACGTAGATGCCCTATACCATGACCACGAGGAGATGCTGGCTCAGCAGAGCCTGGACATCGTCGCGGTTGCGACGCCACCCGGCCTGCACAGAGACCAGGTGGTGGCCGGCGCCGAGGCCGGAGCGAAGGGGATCTTCTGCGAGAAGCCGATGGGGCTGAGCATTGGCGAGTGCGACGACATGATCGCCGCGTGCAAGGCAAGCGGGACGAAGCTGCTGGTTAACTGCACCCGGCGCTGGGGTGGGGAGTACGAGGCGGTCCGGCGCGATGCCCGGGCAGGGCGCTGGGGCGATCTGCTCCACATGGTCGGCTACTGTCAGGGCTGCAAGCCGTTGCCTGAATGGGAGTCGGAATTCGAGGGCCCCATGCTGCATGACGCGGTGCACATGTACGACCTCATGCGTTTCTTTGCCGGCGACGTGAAGTGGGTGCTCGGAACCGCCGACCGCCGGCGGCGCAGCGAGTTCCGAGTCGAGGACTCCAGCCTGTCGATCTTGCAGTTCGATTCCGGCGTGCAGGGCGTCACGATCGTCGATGAGCTCACCGAGGATTCGCGGTTCTGGCTGGAGCTTCACTTCGAGCGCGGGCTGGTCAAAGTGGGACGCGAGGCCGGCGCCGAGAAGTCGGTGCGGGCCGACACGGACGAGACCTGGTGGTATACCCTCGCCGATGATGAATTTCCGCAGCCCGCGTGGGAGGGACAGGGCATTCTCCACGCGGCGAAAGACCTGGTGCACGCGATCGAGACCGGCGCCGAGACGCGGTCGACGGGTGAGGATGGCCGGGCAGCTATCGAGATCATCATGGCCCTCTACGAAGCCCAGCGCACGGGCAACGCGAAGGTCGAGTTACCCTTTGATGAGCCGCGGCGGATGGTCGATGTGCTGCGAGAAGAAGGGCTGTACTGAGGCCCCGGACGCCAATTCGAGACGAGAACGGAGCCCGACAATGACATCGCGTGAACGCGTACTCACGGCCCTCGACCGCGGCGTCCCGGATCGCGTTCCTCTGGACATTTGGGCGACGGGCGAGGTCTGGCAGAAGCTCATGGCGCACTTCGGTACCGAGGACTTGGGGGCCATCAACGGCGCCCTGCATATCGACGGCTTCGGCGGCGCGGGCCCGGCGTATGTGGGGCCGAAGATCCCCACCTATGATGACGGGACCACCGAAGACTACTGGGGCATGCGCTACCAGCCCATGCAATATGAGACGGGGGCCTACGCCGAGCAGGTCTACTACCCTCTGGCTCATGCTGAGACCGTCGCGGACCTGGACGACTACGCGTGGCCGAGTCTGGACTGGTTCGACTTCAGCCCTGTCCGCGCGCAGTGCGAGGCCCAGCCGGATGTCGCCATTCAGGCCGGGTATGTCGCGCCCTTCTACTTCTTCAACAAGCTCCGGGGCCTGGAGCAGTCGCTGATCGATCTCGCCGCCGAACCCGAGATGTCCCACGCGATCATCGGCCGCCTGTGCGAGTTCTTCTACGGGTATACGGAACGCCTCCTGGAAGCCGCCGGCGGGTTGATCGACGTGACCCAACTCACCGACGACTTCGGCACCCAGACGGACTTGATGATATCCATCGACATGTTCGACGAGTACTTCGCGGATCACTACCGGCGAATCGCGACGCTCATGCATGACCACGGGGCGCGCGTTCTGCACCACGACGACGGGGCGATGTGGGAGCTGCTCCCGCGCCTGATCGACATAGGGATCGACGTCCTGAACCCGGTGCAGTACAAGTGCGGGGACATCGATCTCGGATGGCTCAAGGAGACATACGGCGACCAGATCGCCTTCCACGGGGGCGTCGACAATCAGGAGATCCTGCCCTTCGGCACGGTGGACGAGGTTCGCGAGGAGGTCCGCCACTGCATCGACACGCTGGGCGTGGGCGGCGGGTACATGCTGGCCCCGTGCCACAACCTGCAGGCCGTGACCTCCGTGGAGAGCATTGTTGCGATGTATGAAACCGCGTACGAAGAAGGGTGGTACTGAAGCCCGCGACTCCCTGCGGGAGACAGCAACCAATCATGAACGAGATCATTCAAGGATTGCCGGCAAGTCGCGCTTGACCTGCTCAAGCCGACGGATGCGGAGCTTGAGCACGGGCTGGAGCTGCATGCCAACTCCATCGTGTTCGACTCGTATGGCTTCGCGCCCACTGCGGCGGTGGATGGGGATGTGCTGAAGGAAGCCGTCGAGGCCGGCGCGTCGGAGATCGAGTTGCAGGACCTCCGCGAAGAGATGTCGATGACGCGCTGGACGAAGGTGGCTGAGGAGTGGGCCCTGTATGAAGCCGCGTGGGAAGCCGCCGGGGTCACGTGCATCTTCCAGAATGCGGGTGAGGAAGGGCAGTCGATCAAGCGGATCATCAAGCGCCTGGCGCGATTCACCTACGCCACAGATATGGGCCGCGATTTCGTCCGCCGGGCCGCGTTTCCCGATGACATTGAGCAGGCGAAACGCGACGGGAAGCGTTGCCTGTATCTGACCGCGAACGGTGTGCCGTTGACCGAAGACTGGCTCGGCGTGGAGGATGAACTGCGGTACATCCGCATCTTCTTCCAGCTTGGGATCCGCATGATGCACCTGACCTACAACCGTCGGAACATGATCGGCGACGGGTGCGCGGAGCCCGCCAACGCGGGATTGAGTGACTTCGGACGCGCGGTGATTGGGGAGATGAACAAGGTCGGCGTGATGGTGGACTGCGCCCACTCCGGCTGGCAGACGAGCCTGGAAGCCGCGCAGACTTCGACGATGCCCATGGTCGCGAGCCACTCGGGATGCGCGGCGGTGAATGTGCATCATCGTTGCAAGCCCGATGAGGTGATCCGCGCGATCTGCGACACGGGCGGTTACATCGGGATCTGCTGCGTGCCTGCGTTCCTCGGACGCTCCGGGGACATCAACGCGCTGCTTGACCACGTGGACCACGTAGTCAAGGAGTTCGGCGCGGATCACGTGGTGATCGGCACCGACAAGGCGTATAGCTCCCCGAATCAGGCGCGGGAGATGCGCAAGGTCCCAAGCCGCCCCGCTCGCAAGCGGTGGGCGAATTTC
>JALGSS010000568.1 GCA_029821745.1 Candidatus Zipacnadia bacterium | reverse complement strand
CCCTGCTTACCAACTCCGACGCTACGGTTGGAGCGCGGACTTGCCCCTCTCGGTGCTCACCGATTTCGAGGAGCTTGCCGTCTACGACTGCACCAAGCGACCCAAGCCCGAAGACGTGGTCCTCTGACGAGGACATCCACGCCACCGGAGGTCACATCATGGACATTCCCGATCAGTTGGTGGCACAGGTCAAGGAAGGGAAGGTGGTTCCACTCCTCGGCTCTGGAGCGTCCCTAGGGGCTGTCGATGCTGACGGGCGACACCCCCCGACGGCCCCCGAGCTTGCGAGTATGCTGGCCACCAAGTTCCTCGGTGGGGCGCACTCGGACGCGGCGCTGAACGAGGTGGGCGAGTACGCCGTTGCGCTGAACGATCTGATCACGGTGCAGGAGTACATAAGGGAGCTCTTTGAGCCCTTCCGACCGTCCGGCGCCCATCTGCACCTAGCGCGGTTCTCGTGGCGGGCCATCGCGACGACTAACTACGACAGGCTAATAGAGGACGCCTACAAAGAGTCGACTGGGGCAGTCCAGAAGCTGAGCGCCATGATACGCAACCTCGACCGAGTCGACGACGCCCAGCGCGATCCGAACCGAATCATGCTCCTCAAACTCCATGGCTGTATCGCGCAGACCAGTGACCCCAACATCCCCCTGATCCTAACGACGGACCAGTACGTCACGCATCGCAAAGGGCGAGAGCGGCTGTTCGACCTGCTGAAAGAGCTCGGTCACGAGAACACCATTGTTTTCATCGGGCACAGCCTACAGGACCACGACGTGCGGCAAGTGATGGCCGAACTAGCTTCACTGGGAGATTCACGACCTCGTTACTACGCTGTCGCGCCGAACTTCGACACGATCATGCAGACCTCTTGGGAGAGCCGCCGCGTCACGGCTTTGCAGGGGACCTTCGAAGAGTTCACGCGAAACTTGGACGATGCTATCCCGTCGGCTTTCAGGGCACTCGGAGGGCTACACCGCGACCAGGAGCTACCCATCCGAGAGCGCTTCACTGCAGCCCGGCCAGCGATCAGTGAGCGCCTGCGCGCCTTTCTTGAGCAAGACGTCGAGTACGTTCAGGACGCCACCGTGACAGACGTATCGTCCCCGGCGCTCTTCTATCGTGGGGCAGCGCGGGGATGGCGCCCGATGGAGGCGAACTGGGACGTCAGGCGCAGGCTCGAGGAGACCATTCTCTGGGACCATGTCCTTCTTGATGAAGGCGACCATCCCGCCCGCATGGAGTTGGTGGTCATCAAGGGCCACGCTGGCGCGGGCAAGAGCGTTCTCTTGCGGCGCATCGCTTGGGAAGCCGCGCATAGCTACGACAAGGTCTGTCTATACGTGCGCGACCATGGCACGGTCAGTTCCGCACCGCTTCAAGAACTCGTGGAGGCCTGCGGCGAGCGTGTCTTTCTGTTTGTCGATGACGCCGCCGAGCGGACGCGAGAACTGACCCGTATAGCCCAGAACATCGGCTCGGCGGGTGGTCGTTTGACCGTCGTGACGGCCGCCCGGACCAACGAGTGGAACGTGTGCTGCGCAGAGCTCGAGCCCTACGTGACGGAGCAGTATGAGTTGGGGTACCTCAGGCCTCCGGAGATTGAGGGTCTGCTGGCCCTTCTGGAGACGCATGCAGCACTGGGAACACTGCAAGACGCTACCCACGAGGAGAGACGGGCCGCGTTCGCAGATCGGGCGGGCAGGCAGCTTCTGGTCGCGCTTCACGAAGCAACTCTCGGCAGGCCGTTCGAGGACATCGTGGAGGACGAGTACGACAACATCACGCCCTCAGAGGCACAAGACATATACCTCTCAATCTGTGTGCTGAACCGGCTCGGGGTACCCGTGCGCGCCAACATCATCCGGCACCTGCACAGCGTACCCTTCACAGAGTTTCGGGAGCGCCTTTTCGCCCCCCTGGAGCACGTCGTCCTGGACAAGTACAGCGAGGTAGTCCGAGACCATCTGTATACGGCTCGACACCCCCACATCGCGGAGATCGTGTTTGAACGCGTGCTCAGAGACCCTGAGAAGCGCTACTCGGCATACACCAGCTGCTTGAGGGCACTCAACGTCGCCTATGGGGACGATCTGAAGGCCTACAGGAAGATGGTGCGGGGGAGGACTCTAGATGACCTGTTCCCAAACCATCAGCATGTAGTAGGTATCTACGAGATAGCCAAGAAGCATGTGGGGGAGGATGCCTATCTGCTCCAGCAGATGGCCCTGTATGAGATGCACCGACAAAACGGTAGCGTGGCGCGTGCTGGAGACCTTCTCACGCGAGCGGCGCGGATGGATGAGGACAATCCCAGCATTCTCCACTCGCTCGCCGAACACAGACTTAAGCGTGCTGAACACGCGCGGTCTATCATAGAGAGGGACAAGCTTCTCGCTGAAGCTGAGAGGCTCGCGAAGCAGGTGCGCCGCCTGCGCAGGGACGAGTCTCCCGCATTTCATACACTCGCGAAGGTCGCGATTGAGCGGGTCAAGGCGGCTATCGCCGAGAGTGCCCTAGGCGAGACACCGTCCCACTTGGCGGACTTGATTCAGCAGGCTGAACGGGCCATAGCCGACGGCATCCAGCGGTTCCCAGGTGACACCTACATGCTTGATGCAGACAGGAGCCTCGCCAGCCTTCTGGGCAGGGGCGAGCGGCAGCGCTCTGCGCTGACAAGAATCGTGGCGTCGAACCCACGGCACACCGCTTCAGCGGTTCGGCTGGCACGGTACCACCGACACGCGGGCCAAGACTCCGACGCTCTGGGTGTCCTCCAGCGGGCGCTCGAGGCACGGCGGGATGACAAGGGCCTGCACTACGAGTATGCGAAGACTCTCATGGACCTCTGCCCAGACGAGCATGGAGAGATTCTCTATCACCTGGAGAGATCGTTCCAGCCAGGTGATCGCAACTATGAAGCTAGAATCCTCTACGCCCGGCAGTTGTACATTGCCGCACGGCTAGACGCCAGCAGAGCAGTCTTGCGAGAACTGCAAGCTGCGAATATCCCCCCGGGGCTGCGCAATAAGGCGAGGTTCCCCCTGCCGGAGACCTACCGGGGCAAGGTAGTGCGCGTTGAGGCGAGCTACTGCTTCGTTCAACGGGATGGCATCGCGGACCAGATATACGCGCACAAGAGCGACTTCGCCGATGACCTGTGGACAACTGTCACGAAGGGCGCGCGCCTGGCCTTCCGGATTGGCTTCACCGCACAGGGGGCGCGAGCCATCGACGTCCAGCCTGCGTAGCGCCGTCACCCGATTCTCGGCCTCCGCTTCACAGCGAACGCCGATGCGCGATGCTTTGCAGACGCCCTCTGGCCGGATAGGGGACCCACCGGGTCCGCTTCGCGTCCCCGGTTCCCCCTATGCGGCCACTCCTGACGGCCGACGACAACAGCACTGGTCCATGAATGCACGCCGTTGCAGGCCGGCGGCCTGCACCACTGGCAAGGTGGGTGGTGCGCGAAGGCACACGGCTACAGGCCGGATAGGGTCCCACCGACCGCAAGATCATCGAGCGCCAGATCACGGCCACCGACAACCAGATCGACCGGCTCGTGATTGTGGAAGAGGGGGCGGGGTGAGCGGGTGTTGCCATCCTGCGCCCCAACCCCTATCATTGAGCCGCTGCTACCTGTGGAGGTGATACCCATGCCCACCAGATTGCCGGTGCCTGAAGAAGAGATCGCTGAGTTGTGTCGGCGGCACCGTATCCGCAAGCTGTCCCTGTTTGGGTCCGTCCTGCGAGATGACTTCCGCCCCGACAGCGATGTGGACGTGCTGGTGGAGTTCGAGCCGGACCACGGTGTGGGCTACATCGGGTTTGGGGGGATCGAGAGGGAACTGAGCGAGTTGGTCGGCAGGAAGGTGGACCTCAACACCCCCAACGGTCTGCACCGGCGGTTCCGGGACAAGGTGCTGGCCCAGGCGGAGGTAGTGTACGGTGGATGAGCGGGACGCAGGTAGCATAGAAGACATGCTCGACTACGCGCGCCGCGCACTCCGTGGGG
>JALGSS010000567.1 GCA_029821745.1 Candidatus Zipacnadia bacterium | reverse complement strand
GTGCGCTACCCGCGCAGTTGCCCTGCTGGACAGCCGGCCGAGCTCGTCGTCAGCGTACTCACGGTCGGCGCCAGTAACCGCGATGCCGACGCCCTCGACAGTCTTGCCTTGCGCCTGACACACATTGAGAGCGGTGCGCAGACCGTCGTCCCGATGGGCCCGCTTCCCGGCGTTGGCGATCCGGCCCAGGTGCCCGGCGCTGAGCGTCCCCCGGTCGATCTGAAGGGCACGTGGACGCCGGCGAGAACCGGCGCGTACACCATTGACCTCATGTACAACTACACCGACGCGGAGCATCGGGACGTTGCGGACCACGTGGCGATTGTGGACCGTCTCGGAGTCGCGAGCCAGTACCGCACCAACCTCGCGGACCTCGCCTGCAGCTTCAACAGTGGCTGCCGGACGATCAGTCTCGATTACGAGCACGTCAAGAAAGGGCGGGAGCGCATCCAGGAGTTGGCGATCGCCGAGGGTGCCGCCGCGGGCGGGCGTCACACCGTCAACACCCGTGGCGAGCCGCAGCGTAAGTACTGGCGGTTCTTCCACGATCACGGCGAGGTCAGCGCCGGCTTGAAACCGTACGGCGACGTCAAGATCCTGTATGCATACTGGGGAGGCAACCCCGGGTCCGTCGGCAGGAATGAGGACCGGACGATCCACGGGTACCTGTCAGCCAACCACGTGCTGTTCACAGGTCTCGTGGATCGCGATTTGGAGCCTGCGGATCTGGCCGGGGCCGGGACACTCGTGATGGTCTGCCGCAACTACGACCTGACCGCTGAGCAAATCGCGGCGATCCGGGATTTCGTCGCGGCGGGAGGCCGGTTGATCCTCCAGCATGAGGACGTGACTATCAACTTTGCCCCAATGGCCGATGTGATGCCGGGCGCCTTCAAGACAGCCCGGAAGTGGTCATGGGAGCAGCCACCTCAACTCGGGCCTGCTCTGTGTCCCGCCAAGGGTCGGTTGCGCGGGGTGCGGTTCGCCGCGTTCATCGAACCGTCAGCAGAGCCGCGCCGACTGGTGCTGCACGCGCTCAACTACAACGTCAGCTTGGTGGAGACGAGTATCGGGACCCTCACTCCTGTCGCCGGCTGCACGGTGGACCTGCCCGTCCCGGAAGACTGGGGAACCGTGACCGCGACGGTGTATGACCCGGATGCGGAGGAGCCCCTGACCATTGATTGCCGGGTCGCGGACGGGGTCGCCCACATGATCCTCCCCGAACTCGCGATATACCAGGTGATTGAGTTGGTGGCCGGGTGAGGAGACGCGTTACGGGGCGTCGATGGTGACGGAAAGCGCCCCGGCAGAGGCTTCGTTCTCGTTCCAGACGAAGGCCTTGATCGCATAGTGTCCCGGTGCGAGCGCCTCGGGGAACTCAAGGGTTGTGGCGAACGTGCCACCCTCCACCAGGACCTGCGCGCGGGTCAAGCGCTTGTCGTTCGCGGCGCGATACCTGGCCGCCATAGCCTCTCCCAGACCGCCGGCTCCCTCGCTCGGAAGTTCCGGGAGCGGCCCCGCGAATCTGTTGCGCGGGGCTTCGAAGGTGACGATCGCCTCGCCCTCTGCAAGCCCGGTGGTGCCCTTCACGCGCCAGGACCCGTCAGGCTGTTGGGATGCCTCGAGGGTCACGTCCGCGCCCGGGCGCTGTAGCACCAGAGCCGGATCGCCCAGCAGGTTGTAGTGCCGGACCACGTCCCGGCGCATCTTCGCCGGCGATTCCGCTCCCTGGAGCATCCCCGCCATCGCATCCGCTTGCTTCCGGAACGGGCTGTCATCCTCGCTGAGGACCTCAGACCTCGCCCTGTCCATCACCTCACCCAACGTCACCAGTTCCGATGCGAAAGCGGCCCGGACCAGCCCGCGCCCGAGGAGCGCGTTTCCGTAGGGCTGGCAAATGCGCGTCGAGCCCAGATAGGCCACGGGGCCGCGAGGCAGCTTCAGGATTTCCTCGCCGATGCTGTCACCCTTGGCCGAATCGATTCGTGCGGTGTCGCAGGCGATGACGGCCATGACGGGGAGACCGTTGGGAATGTCGATGAGGGGCAGGCTCGCCGAGTCGAAGATCGGGTACTTCTCGCCTTGCCACTCAATGTCGTCGCAGCCCGTGCGCGTTCCGTGGCCGACGTAGACGTAGAACAGGCTTCCCTCATTCAGCAGCTTGACGGCGTTCGCATTGAACCGGGGCGGGAAGGGGCAGTAGTTGGAGGCCGTCCGGGCGTGGGCTATCTCGATGTCGTACTCCGGCGGAATGTCGCCCAACACAATCTGCGTGAACTGGGACTCGATGACGGCGTCGACGAGCTCACCGAAGCCCGCCTTCCCGGCCAGAAAGGACAGCTTGCGCTGCCACGGGCCGTGGGCCTGGGCTGTCTCGTACGCGATGGTCTTGGCGATCATCGTTGCGAGTTCATCCCGCGTGTCCGCCGGGAATCGCCCGACATGCAGGACCGGCTGTTCGCCCCCGAGAGCGCTGTAGTAATAGTCGGTCACGAGCTCCTGTTCACTGAGGAACTTGGGGCTGTAGTAGCTCGCCGGCTCAGCGCTCATCGGGATCGATCGCCCGGATTCTCCCCGCGCGTCGCCGACGAGAAGCACGAAGCGCGTCTGCCAGTGCTCATGGGCGGCCTTGAGGAACTGGACAATCGCCAGTGGGATGGGGGCTTGATCTCCCGTCGCTCGGCGGATGTCCGACAGTCTCACGAGCGAGACGGAACGCCCCTGGGCCTCCCTGTGTGCCAGGAGAGCATCGCAGTCGTCGGCGAACTCGTCGGCGACGACCATCAGGTACTCAGCGGTCCGTTGGGCCGTGAAATCTGTCACCAGGTAATCAGACGCCGCTGCCGGGAGCGCCAGGGCCGCGAGCAACCCGACGCAGAATGCTGTCATATTGGCCGATCCTCATAGAGATGCACACTACAGTAGTGTTGTGCTGAAGAACTCACTGAGATAGCTGCGGGGTAGCGAGACCGGTACCCGGTCTCTATGACCGGGGTCCCGCAGGTCCACTGAGCCATTGCACGGCGTGTGGCACTGGTTACCGCAGAGCGGAACCAGTGCTCTTGAGTGGACTGACCAGCACACCACCGATAGGTCCGGTGGTGTGCCACACCGGTCAGGACGGGCTGTGACACCCCACGGCTACTCCGCGTTCCTCAACACTACAGTAGTGACGGTTGCGGTCCGTCCCCGGTTTACTCGGCGCACATGCGCCCCAGCTCCGAGGCCGGGACGCGTGTCATCAGTCCTGTCGTCAGTTTCAGACGGCGCGGGCGATCAGCGGGCCAACGTGAAGCGTCTTTCGGCAGCCCCTGCGTCGCCGTCGCAGATGGGCCGGACGCGCACGGTCCAGGTACCCTCCGGATCACTGAGGGCGAAATGGGCCGTCGCACTCACGGAATCGGTCCCCAGGATGAAGTTCTGCGCGTAGTCCTCGGCCTCAGTGCCGTCGGGACGGTAGAAGGTCACGCGGACGATCTGACGCTCACCCTCGTTGCCCGGAGTCATGCGGACCCGGTACTCCAGAGCGCCGTTCTCCACCTCGTCAAGCGCCGCGATCGCCACGATTCCCAATCGCTCCGGAGCCAGAGTCTCCGGGCAGCATCGGCGCAGTGATGGTGTCGAGCTGCCCGAGGTACTTGCCGGCGCGGACATCATAGACGTGCCGATCCGTCCCGAGGGCGACCTTCGCCACGTCCGCATCCTCGTCAGCAGCGCTGCGCAGCAGGCCCACGTACTCCAGCGGCCCGGCGGCGTAGCGGATGACCTCCACGTGGGGAGCCTTGCCGGACTCCAGGCTGACGGGGTAGGCGGGTCGGACACCCGCTTCCTCCAGCACGTTGGCGACTACCCATCGCAGGCCCTTCTCCGTAGCCGTGCCGAAG
>JALGSS010000566.1 GCA_029821745.1 Candidatus Zipacnadia bacterium | reverse complement strand
CATGCTTGAATCACCTCAAGCATGTACTATTCTTGCGTCAAAAAAAAGAACCTCCTTCGCATAACAGACGCATGTGAATAGAGAACCACTCGCCAAGATGTGTGTAATGCATAGGGTCTTCAGCCTGCGGCCGTTGCCGTCAGCATCGCCGTTCGTAGCCGCAGGTCTTCAGCCTGCGGCCGTTGCCGTCAGCATCTACGCAGACACACTGGTTCCACTGCGTGGTGACCAGTGTGTCGTTGATCAGTTGCCTCTGCCGTTCGTAGCCGCAGGTCTTCAGCCTGCGGCCGTTGCCGTCAGCATCTCCTGGTCGGATGCTGAGAAACCGATCACACGCACCGCGCCACCCCGTGACCATGGTTAGAGGTCCTCACCACAACCGGGCCGCCGGGCCTACGAACGGCCACGACGACGACTCACGCCTACACCCCCGCAGGCTGAAGACCTGCGGCTGCGACGGCATACGGCAACCACGCAGTTCATGAGTGTCGGTTCTGGCAGGCCAGCGGTCGGCGTCATTCGCACAGTCGTGTGAGTTGCGAACGGGAAGGCGCCCGAACAGGCCTTTCGCGAATGAGAATGCAGCTCAGCCGAACTCGTGGATGAGCTCCATGAAGTACTCGTAGGTGTCCACGGGGATGTCCGGGCCGATGCTGTGGGTGCCGATCACGAGGCCGCCGATCTCTCCTGTTGAGAGGACATCGAGGACGTGAGCGCGGACCTCCTCGCGGGTGCCTCGGGGGAGAATCTGCGCGTTGCACAGGCCCCCGAGCAGGGCGAGGCGGTCGCCGTACTTGTCCCTCAGTGTGCGCGCATCGAGACCGGCTTTGGGCTCCACGGGGTTGATGCCGTCGAAGCCGATGTCGATGAAGGTGTCCAGCAAGGGCCCGATGTTGCCATCGCTGTGCATGATGACCTTGCGGGCGCCCGCTCCCTTGAAGGCGAGCACCATCTTCTCCCACGCGGGAACCAGGATGCGCTCGGCGGTCTGCGGGGAGAACATGGGTCCCTTGTTGGAGGCCATGTCGTCGAAGATCCAGACGCCGGTGTCGTACAGGTCCCAGCGGCGCAGCTCCTCGAGACCGATGGCGATCAGGTGGTCGGCAATCTTCATGGTCAGTTCTGCCGCGAAGTCCGGGTCGGCGGCCATATCCATGAGGTAGTTGGCTTCGCCGCGGACGAAACCCGTGCGGATAAAGGGCCCGCCGACTTTCGCGAAGACGCAGAAACGTCCCTTGCTTGCGGCCATCGCCTCATCATGCCCGCCATAGCGCGTGGCCATGTCCGGCGGGTCGATAGGTAGCTCGTCAAGCTCTGCGGGATCGTCCAGCGCGTTCTCAATCTGCTCGAAGAAGAATCGCCCCGGCTTCGTGCGCAGGACGCGTCCCCAGCCGTCCCTCGCGAGAGTGTACTCACTCGTCTCCTCCAAAGTCTCGGCGCGTGACGGAGCGAGAGTCTCGTCGCCCACGACGATCTTGATGTCCACACCGAAGTGATCCTCGGGGGAGATGTCCGCGCACTCCGGGTGGGCCTCACGCCACAGCGCGACCCATTCACCCCAGTATGAATCGAACAGGGGCAGGCGGTCTGGCCGCCGGAAGTCCAGTGCCGTCATCACGCGTTCTTTCGAGGTCATGGCCAGCCCTTTCAACTGAAGAGTGTGCAGCGTGCCAACCCACCCGATATCCTGCAGTGAAGAATCTCGGGATCAGTGGAGGTCTTATTCACCCGTGAAGACAACCTTCCCTCTGCACTGAAAGGACGATACCGTCCGCCCCTGGCTCGGCTCACAGGAGGATCGACTGATGATCAAGATTGGTCTCATCTCAGCCGCAACCTACGGGTACAAGGATGCGCCGCGCACCCCGGGCTCCTTCCACGGAACGGCCTTCGCATCGGCGTTCAACGGGTACGATGAAGAGAAGAAGAACCAGTACGAGTGGACCTTCGCAGCCGCAAGCAAGCCCTTCGAGGACACCAAGGTCGTGAAGGTCTGGGACCCGCACAAGGATTGGGCCGAGCGGCTCGCGGACGTGTGCGACATCCCCGAGGTCGTCGACACGCCGGAAGATTGCACGGAGGGCGTCGACGCGGTCTGCATCGTCGATGACGGTTCCTGCACTCAGGCGGACTATAGCATCGCCGCGATGGAGAAGGGTCTGCCGACGTACATCGACAAGCCCATCGCCCTCACCGGCAAGCGCGCGAAGGAGATCGTGGACGTGGCGAAGCGCACCGGCGCGCCGCTCATGTCCGCCAGTTCCCTGCGATTCGTGCCGGACATCGTGAACCTGGCCGCTGAAGTGCCGTCTCTCGGCAACATCAGCCTGGCCACGACCATCTGCGGCAATGACCTGGTCTACTATGGCATCCACGCCCTCGAGACTGCTTACGCAGTGCTCGGACCGGGCGCGGTATCCTGTCTGAACGTGGGGCAGGAGGGTCGCAATGTGGTGCGCGTGCGCTTCGAGAATGGTCGGGACCTTATCCTCATGGTCTGCACGCGCGATTACATGCAGGCCGGGTACCAGATCAACGTATACGGCACCGGTGGCTGGCGTTCCGTGCAGCCCAATCTCGACGACCTGTACATCTACTTGCTCGGGCAGTTCCTGGACATGGTCCGCGCCGGCAAGAAGGAAGTCGTGCCGCTGGACGAGATCGTGGAGGTCATCGCGGTACTCGAGGCCGGGGAGCGCTCCCTCGCCGAGGGCCGCGAAGTCACCATCGAAGAGGTTCTTTCCTAGGGCAAGACGCCTGCTGGAACACAAAGGACGGGCGGCGTGAGATGCCGCCCGTCCTGTCATATGCGTGATCCGGCAATAGCTCTCAGGAGATGTCGGGACGGTTTGACTGGATCACGAAGCGCCGCTCGCGCAATTCGGTGACAAACTCCGCGATGGTTTGCACCGGTTGCTCGAAGACGGTGTAGAACTGCCCCACCTGCATCCGGTGGTGGGCGTCACTGCCGGCCACCCCCAGGAAGCCCCGGCGAGCGACCGCTGCCCGCGCCTGATTCACGTGGGCCTGGGCGTGGTTCTGGTTGAAGATCTCGATGCCGTCGATGTCCATCTCGTAGACCAGGTCGCCCGCGCCCATTCCCTCGCGGTAGGGATGAGCGGAGATTCCCAACGCGCCGATTTCGCGGATTCGGGCGCAGGCCTCCTCGTAGGGGGTCCAGATCGGCAGCGGGGGCTCATCTTCGGGCCAGTCGTAGACGAGAATGTCTCCGGCGTGGGTGTCGGTCTTGGGGTCGAGGGTCGTCACCTCGTAGGCGCTGAGCACGACGAGGCCATTCCCGGCGATGCTCTGCGCTAGGGCATCCAGCTCGCCCTGGGGCCACTGGTAGTGGTGGTCGGTGACGACAAGACCTGCGATCTGCAGGTCGACGCAACGTTCAATGAGCTCTTCGGCAGGCATCCCTGAGCACTTCGAGTGCTGGCTTGTATGGCTGTGGATCTCGAACGGAAACAAGACAGGGACGCCCCCTGGGGCCGGCAACGGCTGCGGCAACGCTGCGGCATTATGAAGTGTAATTATACGATAGGGTGCCACCGACGCCGACGGCGAGTGAGAGCGGCGCGCCGGCGCACAGCGGACCCTATCATACGCCTGGCGAAGGGTGTTCATCAATGGATATTCTGCTTGTGGGCACAGGCGCCGCAGACTACGAGGCCTGCCTGACGTGCCCTTGCCGGAACTGTCTGGAGGCGCGTTCTCTCGGCGGACGCAATCTGCGCACGTATGCCAGTGCGCTGGTGGACGACAGTCTGCTCATCGACTGCGGGAAGACGGTTCCCTGGCGATTGGCGGAACTGGACGTGGATTTGGCGGCGATTGCCCACCTGTTCATCACCCATGCCCAC
>JALGSS010000565.1 GCA_029821745.1 Candidatus Zipacnadia bacterium | reverse complement strand
TCTCAAGTTGGAACGAATTGCCACCGACAGCTTGCGTCACCCGACCACCTCCATTGTTGTGGCTCACCCATCACAGCCCCTTGGCTTGTGCTGAGAAACCAATAACCCATGGCCGTGGGGTGTCACAGCGCGTCGTGACCGACGCGCTACATGGGCCCCACGGAACCTCTGAAACGTCCCAGCAAACCCATGGCCGTGGGGTGTCACGGTGTGTGTGACGGGGCCCCACGGAACTCCAGGCATGACTCACCCATCACAGCCCCTTGGCTTGTGCTGAGAAACCAATAACCCATGGCCGTGGGGTGTCACGGTGTGTGTGACGGGGCCCCACGGGACCTCCGGAACACCCCGTGCCCATGGGTGGCCTTCTTCAACACAACCCGAGTCTCGGTCCGACACAGCAACGCCGCCGGGAACTAGCCCCGACGGCGCTGTGCATTGACTTGTGCAGTTGAGTACCTGCGCCTTCGCCTACTCCGCCTTGACCGGCGCCAGGCCGAGCTGAGCGCGTATCTCGTCAACATCCCAGACACCCAGGTCCCCGTAGATCTGAGCGATCTCCGCCTGCTGGCGCTCCTCGCCCAGGTCCATCTCGCGGAACCGGAACTCCCAGCCCGACACCCCAAGGTCCCGGCGCAGCAACTTGTTGATCCGGTACTCGATCGCACGCTGCTGTGGCCGGACGACCTGCTCTCGAAAGGTCTTGTCCTGGTCCGTGCTGTTCGCCAGGTTCGCGTTCTCGACCACCGTGATCTTGCTGGGCGGAACCCGGTGCGCCATCATGATCTCGTCGCGATTAGCTCTCCGGTACCCGAGGAATGCCGCATCATCCTGTGTGCCGATCGTCAGCGGCTCGACTCTGACCTTCACATCATTCCCAGGCACATCAAGCAGCAGCGTCTTGTGCCCCTTGCCACGAATCTCGCTCTCCATGAATTGCTGCACCTGACGGACCAGGTCGTCCGACAGTTGCCCACCCTCGACGATGATCGCCATCCGCGGCACGGCGTTGTGCTCGAAGAAATCGATGTTATAGTCCCGCGCCGCGCGATCCCCGGCTGCCGCACTCATCGCGGCAACAACATCGGGCACGCCGTAGTACGTGGACAGCGGCGTGTGCTTCTTGAAATGCAGAATCTCGTTCAGCCCGTCGTCCGTGGGTCTCCCCCCGGGGCAGTACACCCGGAACCATTGCTGCTTGCCACTGCGTATCTGCACGTACCGCCGCCGGTCAGTGGCGATCCGCACCGTCGTCGCCGGCACGTGGTAGAACCCGTCCACCTGCCGCTGCGCATTCCGTGTGATCTCCAGATACCCGTTGCCGACGGTCTCGACGTCGAGCCACACCGCCTTTAGCGACTCCGTCAGGGGAGCCCCCGCATCAGCCCCACTCAGTAGCGCCTCCACGCGCGCCAGTTCCTCTTCATCGCTGGCCGCGGACACGCGCACCATCCGGTACCCAAGGCCAACAATATTGCTGACCTTCGCGTCGATACAGGCCTTGTTCGTCGCATTGCTCTCGTACAGCGCCGCGAGACCCTCAAGATCATACGGCGGCTCGGCGATCGAGCCGTCCGCATACAGCGCAGGCCAGGGCGCTTCCGGCAGTTGTTGCGTCTTCCCGTCAGAGGGGTCCGTGCCAACGACACGCGCTTTCGCAAGAACGGTGGACATGCGGGCTTTGCCTCCGTAACGCTCCGTGCTTCCGGACTTCAGCGTCAATCACTGTTCAGACAATCTTCGCTCTCATGCTCGCGCAGCCCCAACTGCGGACCGCCTCGCTCACACACCCCGCCACCGCATCCGCAACGTCTTTCGAGCCCTTCGGCGGATGGTCCACCTTCCGGCCTTGAACGAACTCCAGCGCTCGCGCCTCTTCCAGGAACGGTTCATACCGGTACATCGTCAGACGCCCGTCGAGGATGACCTCTTTCAGCGTCTCGTACGCTTCGAGCGTCCGATCCACCGACACCAGCTTTGTGCTGAAGCCCTTCCGCGACAGGATCTGCCGGCTGTCCGCGCTCTGCCACCCGTCGTAGCTCACCTGCGCGATGTTGAACCCTCGCATCCGCAGGGAGACGATCAGCTCTCTCGGCAGCGAAAGGTCTATCTCGCCGTGCGCGGGCGCCACGATCCGCTGCATCATCTCCACGACGACCATCGGCTCATCCGTTGTGCCGTCAGCGGCCCTGCAGTACGCCATCGCGATCCCACACGCATCACGGGTCAGCCCAAGATCAATGTGCACATACCTCGGATAGTCGTTGTCGGCCCGAAGCCAACCACAAAGCTGCCCCGACCTATCAAACGGGTGCGAGCGGCTACCATCGATTACCGAAACAAGCACCGCAGGATCGGCGAAAAACGGGGCAATCGCCCGGCTCGGACGTGCACCCAGGTCTCGCATTGCGCGCTGGGGGTTC
The DNA here is from genome assembly GCA_029821745.1 of Candidatus Zipacnadia bacterium. GTDB lineage: Bacteria > Armatimonadota > Zipacnadia > Zipacnadales > JABUFB01 > JALGSS01. Next base: position 1,298 of record JALGSS010000565.1, on the reverse strand, counting down.
AGGTCGAAGTCCCGCTGGTACTCCACCGGGATCTCGATGCCCTCGTGCGTGAACGTCTCCCCCGAAAACCGCTCAACGGGGCGGACCTCCCACACAGCCTTGCGCGACCCGTAAATCTCCGGTGCTCTTTCCGCCAGGGCCAACCGCTGCTGCAGGAAGTCCCCCGCCGTCCGTGGCGAGGAAATCAGCACCATGAGGCCCCGGTCCATGAACCGGCTGCTCATCCGGTGCTTCAGGCCGTAGTAGATCTCCTCAACCGACTCCTCGCGCGTCCCCCCGATCAGGGGAAACCACGCCACCTCATCAATCACTGCCGCCAGCACGTTGTAGCCCAGCGCGAAGGTCGTCGACGAGTTCCCCGACGTCATCACCAGGTTCTTCGGGAACCGGATCTCCTCGGCGAGACACTGCGTCCCCTTCGCTTGCTCCTTGAACCACGGCGACCCCTGAACCAGCTTACTGACCTCGCCGAACACGATGTTCCTTGCCTGTCTCGCGCTCGGAGCCATCGTGATCAGCGTCATGTTCGCCTCAGGTGCAAGCCCCAACGTCGCCTGAGGGTCCTTCAAGCACAGCACCGAGTGGGCCATGTAGCACAGGGCAAGCGATGCCAGGAATGACTTCCCAGAACCGATCCCCCAGCACAACACGGCTTCGTCAGCCGGGCCTTCCATGATCTCTTCCAAGGTGTCAACAATGCTCGGAAACACGGCATCGCCCAGCCCCAAGAACTCCTCAGACAGGACGAACTCCCTGACGCCGGCGCGGCCCTCCGACAATTCGGGGTCGTCTACCTGCCAGGGCTTGGTCGTTTCGATCATCGAGTCTGGCAAGCTTCCTCCCTGTCCGTCGGTTTCGTCGTCCTGCGTCATGCCGGGCCGCCCCAGATTCGGGTGCCTGTCCGCTTGTAGGCCGTCTCAGGAGTCCTCTCCGCAACACACGTGATATCCGACGCCCACCCACTCTCAATATTGTAAGTCGACATAATCAGCGTCCCGCCTCGATAGACTCTTCCCTACGCTAGTAGACGTTCGTCTCATCAGGCGTTTCAAGCGTATTCTGGGGGATTTATCGCCAAGTCTGTTGCTCATTGGATTAGAGGAAACAACTGTCTTATCTACCTACGGAAGCGCTATGGTCTTCCCCATCCGAGCCTTGACACCGGGTGCCACTTCGCCGTTCACCCGTTGGTAGTATGAGAAGAGGGCGCTCTTTGGAGGGTATCATGGCAAGTGTCCGCTTGCAGTTACCCTGTAACCCAAAGGAGACGCCCTACATGAAGTATATCGGAATCGATC
>JALGSS010000564.1 GCA_029821745.1 Candidatus Zipacnadia bacterium | reverse complement strand
CTGCATGTACGCGCGGTCGAGCCAGCCTTTCTGCTCCAGCCAGTCGCAGACCTCATTGAAGTACAGCTTCATCAGGTTCGTGTCCTCAACAGCTTTCGCCCGGGTGTCCTCGTCGAGGGCCTCGCCGGTCTGCCTGTCATAGATCGGCGTCTTCGCGCCAAAGGGCGAACTGCCCCAGCAGCCGGAGCTCACGTTGATCGTGTTAAAGCCCGCGGCGCCGATGGCGTACTCGATATTCCGCCGTGTATCTTCCCATTCAACGCTGATGCGTCCGTCGGGCTCGCGGTAGTACCGAACACCCGCCCACGTGTCGGTGCTGACGCGATACGCGCCGAACAAATCGTGTAAAGCCCGGGCCTTCGCCGCATCTGCAAGCCCGTCCGGGTACGCGTGCGACATCGCCGACCAGTAGCTGGTGCGTAATGCGGGAGACTTCGGGAGGGTGAAGTCCCACACGTGCAACTTCACGGGCACGGCAGCGCTCTGGCCGTCTGCATACCGGACCTGGAGGCTGCCGGCGTAGTTCCCCGGCGCCGCATCGCGCGGGACGCGAACCGTAACCCACAACACGCGGCAGTATCCGGCAGGCACATCAAAGGGTCGCATCGGCAGGAGCACATCCGGCCACATACCGGGGCGATTCCAGCCGCGCCAACTGCTCTCCCTCACCGTCACGTACCCCACAAGCTCGGGTTTCACATGCTCCGCGGCGACGTAGTCCGCGCCATTCTCAGACCGGAGTTCCGCAACCTGCACTCCAGCAACCTGCACAGGGTCCGCGCCGGCGATCACCACGATCTGCGCACTCTCACTCTCACCCCTCGCGGCGCTCAGGCGCAGCTCCGGCGCAGGCTCGGGGTCAGGAGGTTCCTCCGCGAAGACGGTCGCCATGGATGAGCGGACCGCGAGGCCACCCGGCCCGGTCGCTAGGCCATTGAGAGGCGCGAAATCGAGCAGCGTCTCGGTGGTGATGGTCAGTGTGACGGGCTGTGTGGCGTACCATCCCCTGAGCCCCCCTCCCGTGTGAGACAGCCGAATGGAGAGCGCTTCGCCGGGACCTTCGCCATCCAGGTCCAGCCAAGCGGTGATGTCCGTGCTGACTCGCCCGGTCGGCGTGCCGCCTGAATCATGCGCGCTGCGGTTGCCTAGGCTGACGTCACTCACCGGCCACTTGGTATCGACTGATTCGGCGGTCCATGAGTCGTCCGAGACATAGTGCGCGAGGATGCCCGCATCCCACGGGTGGTTGAGCTGCCGAATCGGGCCGATGTCCAGGGCCGCCTTGACGACCCGCTCGCCCGGGTATTCGGGGATGTCGAACCGCAGCCAGGTTACGTTGCCCGAGGTCCGGCCATGGTCCGACCAGTATCCAGCCACTGCGTTACTTCCGCGGTGGCCCTCATTGCACGTGCGAACGACTAGCGTCGGCGCGAGCTCGTGCACCTCGGCGTGTGCGACAACCGCGAGCGCTGAAAGAGCGGCAATAGAAGTGAACAGCAGTTCTCCGCCCAATTGGTGTCTTACGCGCATGTGATCGCTGCTCCTTCATGTCTGGGTGGCGTCAGCTTGCCTCGCGGCAATGTCCGCGGTCGCGAACGTGCCGCGCTATCACTCACCGGTAGCTTCTTCTCCGCCCGACGCTTACTGACCTACACGCGGCGCACAGGTAGCCGCCGGATCGCGTTCTCCGGCGAGAGGAAGCGGTCACGCCCGACGACTCCAGCAGGAGACCAAGGCGCCGGCACCGAAGTCTTTAAATGTGTGCGTGTCCGACGCGGGGCACACACAGCGACTAAGACGCTCCGCTTTCAACCTACGCATTCCATGGGGGGCACTTCGAGGAGGCACAACGATGAGCAGGTCTCAGTTCGCCCTGATCCTGGTTTGTGCCGGCGTCTTCGCGTTCCTGGGTGGATTCGTGGGACAGGTGGTCTCGCACGGACCTGATGCCTACGCCCAGCCAGTTGACCCCGTAGATCCCGTGGACCCGCTGAATGCTACCGGGTTCATCCTGGTGGACGCCAAGGGAATGACCCGGGCGTCGCTGACGATGAGGAAGAACGAGCCGATGCTCATAATGTCCGGCGCTCGGAGAGGGTGCCAGGTGACGCTGGGCACGGCTTCCGCTGGGCCGAGCCTCAAGATGCTGTCGCCAGGGCGCAAGGCTGTCGTCCTCGGGAGGCAGGGCTTGCGTCAGATCGATTCAGCCGGCCTGGGCGAGTAGTCCGGGCGCGCTGAAGAGGCGTCTCTTCCAGGGCATGATGGGGTCAGGTGAGGGGTGGAGAACCCCGGTTGAGGCATAGGGGTCGAGGGACAAAGATGCCGGTGGATGGCAAGCGCGTCGCACCCGCGCGGTGCTACGGTTCCATGCCTGCGTACGCCTCGCGGTACGCCTTCATCTTCTCCTGCCACACATCTTCAAGGTAGCCTTTGCAGCCCAGCATCACCGGCTGGTACTTCGGGTCCAGCTCTTCCTGTTCGGCAAACCACGGGCCAATCGTCGCGATGATGTCGGGCATGAGCGGGGTGATGGTGCGGTCGAAGCCCCGCGCGAAGTAATCCGCGCTCAAGTGCGTCGAGTCCTTGAAGAACTGAGATCGCGCGAAGGCCCCAAACAGCTTCCCATTCCGCCGGCACACCCGCTTCGCCAGGGCCCCCTGAGCCATGAAGTAGTGCCTGTAGCGCTCGTGGTTGTCCACCGCCTCATCGTACTGCTCATACGACAGGCTTCGGGGCGGCCGGACCGGTATGGACTTCGTCGTCTCGTGGAGCATCCCCGCGAACCACGGGCCGGCCATCAAGCGGTCCATGTCGGTGCCCATGACAACGGGGTTGAGCACATCATGCTCAGAGTAATCCGTCATCACCACGCGCCTGCGCCGGCTGCGACCCGCTTCGTCGATGTAGGTGAACTCGATCGGCTCCTCCGAGCTCTCCCGCAGTGAGTACCACATGGGCAACTGGAAGTAGATGACGCCCCTGAACCAGGCGTTCCCCTTTTGCGCCAGACACCATTCGCGCGCGACGCTCTCGATGAACGTGGTCCACGTCTCGTAGACCCAGTTCTCCCAGGTCTTCCAGTAATCCGTATCCGAGAGGTCGACGAACTGGACCCAGTCGGGCAGGGAGACCGTCGCGTCATCGTCATTGAACTCGTTGCGGTCGGCAGGCAGCCTGTCGTACTCGTGACCACGCTCTCGCGCGAAGGCAGAGAACTTCGCGCATGCATTCTGCGTGAAGAGGGGTGCCGCGCGCTTCGCCGGGTTGAGGTACGAGTAGCGCGGATCGGCGTCGACGAAGAGCTGACGGTGGGTCTTGCCCCCCATCCGTATCACTGTGTCCGGCGAGGCGACATCGTGCTCCTTCTCATGCTCGGACCACACCGACTCCCAGTTACTTGAGAGCATGCACTCGTTGAGCACGATGTACCCGCACAAGGGTCCAATGCAGTCTTCTGTGGGGCCATCCCAGCGGAATACGCGGCGGATGTTGGCGAGAAGCTCCGCCACCGCGTGGTCGTTGGTGATGTCGAGCATCTCGCCCGTGAACTTGATCTTCGATTCGTTCTCGAACAGGACCGGTACCTCTCATCCTGGCCGGCGATATCCTCCGGCCGGAAGAACCCGGGCAGGCGCGGGAAGCTCCAGAACCCGACGAACTGCTCCCCACGCTCCTCGGACACAGCCTGCATTGCTTCGGAGAGGTCGCGCACATCCTGACGCCCCGCAGGGCTGTCCACGTTCAGATTCAGGACTTCCGCACCGTCGAAGAACTGCGAGATCGCCTCCACCCGCAGCTTCTTCCGTTCGTAGGTCTTGTAGAACCATGCGGGCGGGTCGTTGGTGCTGAAGCCCGACTGGATGTACGTCAGTGGCAGGGCATGCTCAGGCACGCCGTCGCCGGAGGCGTCCCCC
>JALGSS010000563.1 GCA_029821745.1 Candidatus Zipacnadia bacterium | reverse complement strand
CAGCCCCGTCTTCTTGTCCACCAGGGCGGAGACCTTTGCCGGCAGGGACCAGATGTCGATGAAGCCCTTCGACGCCGACTGGTCGAACTGGTCCGCCGCGTCGTAGGTTGCCAGACTGTAGTCGTACAGCGAGTACTCCGACTCCCTCGCCACGGCCTCGCAGGTGCCCTTGTACAGCTTCACCGTCACGTCGCCATTGACCCGCTTCTGGGTGTCGGCCATGAAGGCGTCCAGGGACACGCGCAGCGGGGTGAACCACTGGCCGTAGTACACGAGTTCGGCCCAGCGGAGCTCGAGTCCGGCCTTGAAGTGGGCGGTCTCGCGGTCGATGGTCAGGCTTTCAAGATCCCTGTGAGCACCCAGGAGGATCGTCGCCGCCGGGGTCTCGTACAGCTCGCGAGACTTGATCCCCACGAGGCGGTTCTCCATCATATTGACGCGACCAACGCCGTTCGCGCCGCCGAGGGCATTGAGCGTCGCGACTAGGTCAACGCCACCCGTCTTCACACCATCAAGGGCCACGGGAACGCCCGCCTCGAAGCTGATGGTCACGTATGCGGGCTCATCCGGCGCTTCCTGGGGGCTGACGGTCCAGGTCCAGGCATCCGCCGGGGCTTCCTTGGACGGGTCCTCGATGATCCCGCACTCAATGGAGCGACCCCACATATTGGTGTCGGTGGAGTACGGGCTCTTCTTGCCGACGGGCACCGGGATGCCATGCTTCTCGGCGTAGTCGATCTCCTGCTCGCGGGTCATGCCCCACTCGCGGGCCGGAGCGACGCAGCTCATCTCCGGCGCGAGGGCCGCGTAGGCCGCCTCGAACCGCACCTGGTCATTACCCTTGCCGGTGCACCCGTGGCTCAGGAGCGTCGCACCTTCGGCGAGGGCGACCTCCACCTGTGCCTGGGCGATCAGCGGGCGAGCCAGAGCGGTGAATGCGGGGTACTTATGCTCATACATCAGATTGGCCGCGATGGCCCGGGTGATGTACTCGCTGAAGAACTCTTCCTTCTTGTCGACGACGACGGACTTGATCGCGCCGACATCCTCGCCCTTCTTGCGGATGCCCTCGTAGTCCTGTTCCTCGCCCACGTCGATGGCGACGGCGATGACGTCCACATTGTACCGCTCGGCGATCCACTTGATGGCGACGGACGTGTCGAGCCCGCCTGAATACGCAAGCACGCATTTATCGGCCATGTCTATCTCTCCCTATGGCGTGAATCCTGCAAGAGGTGTAAAGCTGAGGCAAGCACAGAGGCCCGGGTCACGCATGCGTGCCCGGGCGGTGCCTGACGCGACGAAAATTGGGGAGCCAGATCGCTTCCATAATCCCTACAATCCTGACGTAGAGCGGCCACTGGCCACTGTTCGGAGTTTACATTCAAACGCCGCCAAAGGCAAGATCAGCTCACCCTGGGTGTCAGCGCAAAGCAGGTTGCGCGAAAATCGGCGTTGTGCTATGATCCTTGATCCAAGTTCGCGGAGAGGTGGCCGAGCGGCTTAAGGCGTTCGCCTGCTAAGCGAATGCGGGGTTAACACTCCGTCGAGGGTTCGAATCCCTCCCTCTCCGCCATCGAGAGATATGTTGGGTGTGCGCCCGTAGCTCAACTGGATAGAGCGTCGGCCTCCGGAGCCGAAGGCCCCGCGTTCGAATCGCGGCGGGCGTACCAAATTGACGACAGCCAGAAGGTGCAGTCCATAGCGCGCCGGTAGCTCAGCGGATAGAGCGTCGGCCTGCGGAGCCGAAGGTCCCGCGTTCGAATCGCGGCCGGCGCGCCACTTTCTGGATCACACAGTTGAGCTATGAGCTATGGATACTGCCAGGCCATAGCCTATAGCTCAATTTTCATATTCGAGCCCGGCCCCGTAGCTCAGCAGGATAGAGCAGCGACCTCCTAAGTCGAAGGTCGGCCGTTCGAATCGGCCCGGGGCCGCCAGCACAGAAACGCTGAACTGGGCGCTGTGGTGGGTGGTATGACACAGCGGATCGACTGCGACCACGTCCAGCTTAAGAACCTTCGCATCACGCAGGGCGACACGGTGCTCGTCGAGCACGGGGACGCCCAACTGCGGATCCAAAGTTCTGTTACCATTCGAGTTCGACTGCATTGACGGGGTGCAGGGGTATCTCCCGCAAGTCGGCACGCGGGTGATCGGGTACCCATAGGGCCCCGCAGGACCTTGACAATCGCGGAGAGGTGGCAGAGTCCGGTTGATCGCGCACGACTCGAAATCGTGTAGTGGGTTCATACCCACTCGTGGGTTCGAATCCCACCCTCTCCGCCAGCTTCTTCTCTTACTGTCAGGTGATCGGCCAGGGAGCGGCATAGGCGCGATATAGGTTGTGTTGAGGAAGGGAAATCATGGGCACGGGGTGTCGCGTCGTGTACGACGGGGCCCCGTGCAAGGCGTCTCACAGGCCCCGTGGGGCCCCGTCACACAAACCGTGACACCCCACGGCCATGCGTCGATAGTTTTTCAGCGCGACCCATAACGCGCCTCGTCTGCGGCCCGTCGGCCCGTTCACCGTCCTCCAGCCGCACAACGCGGAGAGGTGACCGAGTGGCCGAAGGTGCACGCCTGGAGAGCGTGTTGTCCCGCAAGGGGCACGTGGGTTCGAATCCCACCCTCTCCGCCAGTGTACGGCAGGAAGAACGACAGGATGAACAACAGGAAGAACGGCAGGAAAAGAGACACGAGAAACGACAGGAAGAACGACAGGATAGACGACACGAGAAGAGACACGGCAAACGACAGGATGAACAACAGGAAAAGAGACACGAGAAACGACAGGAAGAACGACACGATAGACGACACGAGAAGAGACACGGCAAACGACAGGATGAACAACAGGAAAAACGGCACGAGAAGAGACACGGCAAACGACAGGATGAACAACAGGAAAAACGGCACGAGAAGAGACACGAGAAACGACAGGATGAACGGCAGGATTGACGGCAGCGGCTAAGGCAACGGCCAAGGCGAAGGCAGAGGCCAGGGCGAACGGCTGAGCAAGCGGCAAGATCGGCAGGGGGTAGATCGGAAGGGGAGCACGGAGGGGGCGCTGGATCAACACAGCAATGCTCTCATACTGCTTCCCCATCACAAGTACCTGATCCCCAATGGCCGATTTTGAGCAACTCGGCGTCTGGCGTCTGGCTCATGAGATTTGTCTCGAGACCTACACCTTCATCCACCAGTTTCCGACCGAGGAGCGCTTCGCTCTCGCACAACAGATGCGGCGCGCGGCGGCCTCGGTCCCGACGAACATCGCCGAAGGCAATGAGCGCCCGTCACCTGCCGACTTCTGTCATTTCATGGACATTGCCCTCGGATCAGTCGCCGAGTTGAGATATCAGTTGATTTTGGCGCGCGACCTGGGTTACATCACACCGACCGCGGCGTCTGAGTTGGCGACAAAGCTATCGGGCCTTGTGAGGATGTTGCGGGAGTTCAAGACCGCTGGCGGCAAGACCCGCAAGGCCACGCGCCGTCCTTGAGTTACGTCGCTTCCGCCGTCACAGTTCCTGCCGTGTCTTTTGCCGCTTGTTGGTCGTGATGGGAAGCTCACCTGGGTAGCTGCGGGGTAGAGGGAACCGTTCCGGGTCTCGATGACCGGGGCCCGCAGGCCCGCACAGCGATTGTTGGGCCATCCGTGGGGCCCCGTCGATTGCACGACATCGACACCCCACGGCTAGTTCGAGTTGTCTCTCGCCGTTCCTGTCTTTT
>JALGSS010000562.1 GCA_029821745.1 Candidatus Zipacnadia bacterium | reverse complement strand
CGGGTGATCATGCCCAGCATACTGCACCGCGTGGTGGCCTACGGGCAGACAGCCGCCCAACGTCGGGCGAGCCGGGTTGAGTTGTGGAACAAGCAGGGGCAGATCAGTCACGGCGTCGTCAACCCGCAGAAGGACGGGCAGGCGGTGTATCTCTGCGCGACGTCTCGGGAGGCCCGGGAACAGTGGCTGTCAGACACGGGCCTCAAGGACATCAAGGCGTGCCTGGAGCACAACCCGGCCATCGATGCGGCGCCGATCGCGCGGCTGCTGGATGACCTGCCCAGCGGTGAGGGCCAGTGGGGAGCCGAGCCCAACGTGTTCCTGACCGGCGGCGAACGAATGCCGGAGAGGACCGCGACCATTAAGAACGGGATCGCCTTCCGGCTGCGCATTCCATACTCCCGGGCGCGAGACCTAGATGTCCGCCTGAACGGCCGCCCGTTGCCGCACTCAGAGACCGACGGCTACCTGACCTGGAGCGCCCTCGGCTACATCCACGTGCAGATAAACGTGCCCCCGGAGCGCGCCCGGCGCGAGGGGCTGTTCGTCGTGTCCATCTCGTATGATCCGGGCGAGAAGCGTGCGCGAGGCTGGCGGCCCAAGGTGTGACGTTGCGGCGTGCGAAGTCACATGGAAGGGCGGCGCTCTGCCGGCCTCATCGGCGACGTGCTTGAGAGGCTGCTCACACAAGCACTGGTTCCACTGCGTGGTAACCAGTGCCACCCGTCGATTGCGGGTTCGCGAAGTCCCATGAACGTGTGGCACACTGCCGGCCTCATCGGCGACGTGCTTGAGAAGCTGCTCACACAAGCACTGGTTCCACTGCGTGGTAACCAGTGCCACGCGTCAGTAGCACGTTCACGGACTAGCATGACTGGGTGCCACTGGTCCCGCAGCGCGGGACCAGTGTGTACCAACCAAGGCATTCCGGCCGGATCCTCCGAAGCGATGCGGCCGCGTCTCGTAAGTCCGGCCGCACAACCCGAGATTCCCGGCAGTAGCGCCGCCGTCTACGCCGCCACCACCTGTTCCGTCGGCAGGTCGAGCATCAGCCCGCGGCGCGGGATCGTCTTCACCATCGGGTCGGCCCCCTCAGGCATCCCCTGCATGAGCTTCTTCGCCAGATTATGCCGGTGCCAGTAGATCTGCTGAGGCTCCACGGCCTCGCGCGATCCCCACAGGGCGTCATACAAGCGGTCGAAACCAACGCACCGCCGGGGCTGCCGCGCGAGCACACTGAGAAGCTGGAACTCCATCGGCCGCAAGGAGACGCTCTGCCCACAGACGACAGCGATATCCGGCCTGCCCTCATCGAGGAATAGCACCGGCTGGACATCGTCAACACGCTCGGGCGGCGCCTCGTCTTCAGGTGCGTCATCAGCGACGGGCGCGCGCGAGGCGCACTCGTCCGCCCGCACGGGCTCCCTCGAACCGCGTAGTTGGCGCAGCACCCCATCCGGCACCAGCGCCCCGAGTTCCTCGTCACTCGCTTCCAGCAAGTCCTCCTGACACCGGTAGCCCTCTGCATACAGCGCCAGAGCGTGGTCGCGCTGCAGCGAAGGCACGCGCAAGCGGTGTAGTTCAAGGCACTCCGCCGGAAGACCGCAGGCGATCGATTCGCCGAACTCCTCAAGTCGAGCTACGTCCCCCGCGTCCATCCCCGATTCCTCCGCGAGCCGCGCGAGAGACTGGATGACCCATCCCACGCTGCCGCACAGCGCGAGGGCTCGGCCCATGCTGATCCCCGTGTGCTCCTCGAGATCGCCGCTTGCCCCGTGCCCCGCCCAGTCGAGCGCCAGCAGGGCAATCCGTGCCGACGCTGCCCGCTCGGAGGCCCGCAACGGCCCTGACCAGAGGATTCCCCTGGCGCAATCCGTCCATCCAGAGCTGCCGGCTGTCCGGCTCTCCAGCGCGCCGATCCACCGTCTGGAATCACCACCTCGCGGCAGAGGAATGGCCCGGGCTTCGGCCGACATTGCCGCGAGAATGAGCCCCTCCATATTGGTGGGCGTGCGCCCCAGGTCGCTGACGGTGCGGGTCAGGGCGCAGATCGTCGCGATCGACAGTCCCGACGACGCGACGGACTTGCCGATGCCGGTCAACTCCGGCGTCCCGTCCGTCGCCGACGGTGTCAGCAAGCCGGCCTTCTCTGCCAACTCAGCTGCATCGTCGGTTGACTCGTCCGGGTCTAGTCGCGAGAAGAAACGTGGTGGCGCCGCGCCGAGGGCCTGCCCGTCACGCACTGCTGCGGTCAGCACCAGCCGCTGGAGGTCGGGCACGCGGTGAAGCTGTCCTTCGACGGGCTCCGGAGTGCCCTCGACGTACCGAGACATGAGCGAATCCGCGTCGAACCCCGCCGCCCCCAGAAGTATCGCACGCCCGAAGTCATCCCCGAATCCGAGGCGGCCCGCACGTCCGGCCATGTTCTCGAACTCCGACTGAGAGAGGGCGGCGAGGGCGGCGCGCCCGTCCAGGTCGGAGCGCCATTTCAGAGGCTCGACGATCACGTTGCGCGTGGGCAGATTGACTCCGACAGCGAGAGTCGTCGTGCAGAACAGGCAGCCGATCTCTCCGGCGGCAAAGGCCTCTTCAAGCAGACGCCGCTCGGCGAAATGCAGGTCCGCGTTGTGGAAGGCCACGCCACACTGGAGCATCTCGGTGAGCAGTTCCGTGGCGCGGGTGCGCGGCAACTGGCGAAGCTGCTCCAGGGCACGTTCGGCTGAGGCCGCTCCGGAATCCGACGACGCCATCTGGGCAGCCTGCACGCAACTGCGGCGGTCTCGCAGGAAGGTCAGCGTGGGTTCGCCCTGACCAGCCAGAGACATCGCCAGGCCGGCGATTGCCCCCAGTGGCGACAGCTCTTCGTCATCCGGTCCGGGCAGGTCCTCCTCGCGCCGAGCGCCCGAGTTGTGCTCAGCGTAGGTGAACCGGCCCTCCCGCCAGACACCCTTGCGCAGTTCCACCGGGCGCCTCCGCTCCTCAACGAGGGTCGCCCCCAGCCAGTTGGCGATCTCTCCCCCATTGCTCAGCACCGCCGACAGCGCGACGATCTGGGCCGAAGAGATGGAGCGCAGCCGCGCCAATAACAGCTCCAGGCAAGGGCCACGCTCAGGATCCCCCAGCAACTGCAACTCATCCACAACCACGGCACCCACGCTCTGCAGCAGAGCCGGGGCGTCCATCGTCATCGCCCAGAGCTTCTCGGGCACGGTGACGGCGATGTCAAACTCCCCACGCGTGATACGCCCATCCCCGGACCGGCGGTCATGGGTGGACACCTCCACGCGCATCCCCAGTGGCCCGTAGAGCCGGGCAAACTGCTCGTACTTGGCTTCGGCGAGGGCCTTCGTTGGCACGAGGTACAGCGATGGCTTGCGCCGGCTGGCCGCATGGGTAGCCGCCATTTCCCCGATGAAAGTCTTCCCGCAGCCTGTTGGGCCGCTGCCTACAACACTGGCTCCGTCCAATACTTTCCCTGCAACAACGGCGTGCTGCTGGATCGGCAACAATGCTTCATCGTAGTGCTGTGTCCATGCCGCCGACAAATCCGGATGCACCCCGTAAGCTTCGAGCGAAGCAATTCGCATCCACGATTCCCCCTTGAGAGCGGTTGAGTCGGTTGTCGAACGCATATTCTATAGATAATTCTGAGCAAGTCAAGGGGTTTTTCGTACATCTGTTTGCCATGCACCGAAGCGGCGCCCTTGACGCACCGAAGGGCCTTCGGTACAATCAT
>JALGSS010000561.1 GCA_029821745.1 Candidatus Zipacnadia bacterium | reverse complement strand
CTCTTCTTCCATGCTCGGATTAAGCACGACGTTCCGGTTCAGAGCGGCTGGTCCGGGGCGCGGACACTCGCCCACGAGCGCCACGATGGAGTGGTACAGGTCCGCCAGCATCTTGGCGGCCTCGGCGCAGCAAGCCACCCGGATCGTCTGCTCGGCCTCGGCATCGGACGCCTGCAGCGCGGCGCGCAGTTCCGGTGCGCGTGCATCAACGAACGCGACGAGTTTCTTCGCACGTTCCAGCGTCGCTTTTGTGAGACCCTCCACATCAGCCGCGAGGATTACGGGTTGATAGCCGTCGGCGCTGATCTTCGAGACATCGAAATGCGCGCTACGGTGCAGCGCCTGATAGCTGGGGAAGGTTGCGCAGTCCTGGAGCAGATGCGACAAGCAGCCGAGCCGGATGATCGGCCGCATGAACTGGCCCGCACGGAACGCCTCGACGATCCGCGGGACATACCACTCGATGCTGTCGATTGCATCGGGGGGAGCGTGACCAAAGCGGCGTCCGACTCCGGTATTCGGGTTCCAGCCCGTGAATTCGCAGATCTCCCACTCGCGGCGCACGTCGGGCGTGCGGGGTTGATCGGAAGCGGCGTCCGACTCCGGTATTCGGGTTCCAGCCCGTGAATTCGCAGATCTCCCACTCGCGGCGCACGTCGGGCGTGCGGGGTTGATCGGGGAGCCCCGACCAGCCGCCGAAGGTGCCGTAGTTGTTCCAGTTCATGTCCGGCAGGTGGGTGTAGGTGTGCATGAACGCGGCGATCTCCGGCTGGAACCACGCGCGCTCCTCAGCGGGCAGCGCCTGGAAGGTCGCGTAGGCCATCCATGCGTGGTCGTCGCCTCCCCCAGGGCGCGGCAGGTCGTCCCCGGAGGCCGGAGTGTTGACCATTGAGACCAACGCGATGAGTGCCATGAGCAAGCGGCTCACTCCCTGTGCTTAGACACGGCTCTGCGCGATTGAAGGCCGAGGTCTGCAGTACCCGATTACGGCGGACGCACTGGATTGTGACGCAGACTCCGACGAATAGCAATAGTGACGGTCGATCGCGCCGTCGTGAGCGGTCAGCCATCCTCTGGCCGTTCATGCATGCCAATAACACGACGGGGCCTCGGCTCCACCAATCCGTCGGAACCGTGCCCCGCCTGTTCCGTTCGCGGTTCATGTCCGGCAGTGCGTCAAGGCGCTTCAGGTGCAGCCGCCCGCAAGCGTTTGCCTCCGAGCTGCATCGTGTAGATGTGCGCCTGCCGCGGCGATCGGTCGAACCAGATCTGCGTGCCGTCCGGGGACCAACTGGGCCGGCGGGCGTTCGCCGGCAGTTTGACGGGGGGCCTCTTGTCGCCGGCGCACATGGCGTACAGGTCCCACCCCTTCTTGGGGCAGTCCTTGTCATTGACGAAGATGATGCGCTTGCCGAGCGGTCCCCAGGAGCACTGCTGGCTGCCCCAGCGGCCCTTGCTGTCGTCCGAGGTGACCTTCCGCGCTGTGCCGCCCTCAAGCGGCGCCACGTAGAGGTGCCCGGCAGGGCCCTCGCCGCCGCGCCAGTCATAGACAGCGAAGAGCACGGACTTGCCGTCCGGCGACACGGACAGCCAGTCCGCCTCCCCGCAAATCCCCTTGATCGGGGCAATCTGCATGCCCGTGGAGTCCGGGTGGATCATGATGATGTGGCTGATGTCCGAGTAGACAACCCAGTCGGTCCCGGGAACCGGCGCGGGACTGAAGAAGCTGCCCACCTGCGGTGCAAGGCAACGCGGCGGAGTCGTGCCATCGGCGCGCACGACAAAGGCGCACTTCGAAGACCCCTCCGGCTTATAGTAGAAGTCGAAGAAGACCTGGCTGCCGTCTGGGGACCAGCGCTGCCGGACCGCGCCGCCACCCGTGGTGAGTGGGCGGGCCTTGCCGGACCCGTCCGCCATAACGAGATAGACCTCAAAGGAGCGCTTGTTCTTGGGGTCGGCCTGGCCTGTGAATGCGAGCACCGACCCGTTTGGTGAGAGCGTCGGATACATGGGATAGGCGACCCCGGCAGTATCCCCCTTGAACTGCTTGACCGCGAGCTTGACCAGCCCGTTTTCCGCCAGCCACGCGCGCTGAGTGCCGGGCTCTGCCTCGAGGAAGGCGTCCCAGTGTGCCTGCGCCTCGTCCTCCAGGCCCTCGGTCTGCTCTGTTGCCGCGAGGCCGAAGAGGGCATCAGCGCACTTGGGGTCGCGCTCAAGGGCGTCGCCAAACATCGTCTTGGCCTGCTCGGGGTCACCCTCCTGGCGTGAGACCTCGCCGCACAGGGCCATGCTGATGGGGCTATCGGGGACAGCGCCCAGGGCGGCCTCGGCATGCAGTCTGGCATCGTCAGTCTTCCCGTCATCGAGGGCGATGTACGTGAGACACCGGTACGCCCCTATACACTTGTCATCGAGTGCCAGGGCCTGTTTGCACGCCTCCGCTGCTCTTGCGGACAGCCCCTGGGTCTTGTAGGCGTCGGCGAGGCCCAGGTGAGCGTCGATCAGGGCCGGGTTGAGATCAAGCGCCGTCTCGTACGCGTCGACACTCCGGTCCAGGTGACCCAGACGCGCGTAGAGACCGCCCAGCAGCAGGTGCGGCGTGCTGCCCTGGGGATCATCCCGCACCCACGCCCGGCAGTCCTCGATGGCCTCGGCGAACTCGCCCTTCGCGATGCGCTTCTCGATGCTCTCGCGGCTATACTCGCCGGACGGCTGGGTACCCGTTGGGGCCGCGACCGGCCTCTCTGCCGCAGTCTCGGGGTCCAGGTCCGCCTGTGCCAGGCGCAAGTGCTCCAGCGCCGCCTTCTCGTGCGCGAGGGCCTCTTCGAGCAGGTCCGCGGCGCGGCCCCGGAACTCCGCTGTGTGGATATTCCTCTCGAAGGCCTCCAGCGTGTCATTCCAGGAGCCGCCGATCCCTCCGTCGAGGGTCGTCCGCATGCCGGACAGGACGTCCGCCTCAAGCTGGTACTCCTCCGCCGCGTTGTTGAGGGACGAGTGGACGTCGGCGTTGGCCCTGAACACCTTGGCCGCGGCCGTTCGGCACTGGGCTATCTCGTATGACATCTTGAAGAACAGCAGGCCTGTCTTTTCGGGGAACTGGAAGCTGCCCGCCCGCCCGCGAGGCTCGGAGGTCCTGGATCATCGCGTCATAGGCCGCCAGGCCAAACCGCGATGCCATCTCGTCGCGGGCCTGAGCGCACTCCCGGCACGCCGCGATGTGCTCCTCCGTCTCGTCGCCCTCCCACTCCGGGAGGACTTCGTACAGGTAGTCGGGCAGTCGTTCTTGCACGACCTCACACGTGGTCACGAGCAACCATCCTCCTCGATGATGTACCGCAGTTTCTCCCGCAATGCCCGCAATGCGTAGTGCATGCGCGAGCGCACCGTTCCCTCCGGGCTACCGGTTATCATCGCGATCTCCCCGTAGGCCAGGCCCTGGTAGTGGCGCAGGACGAACACGAGCCGCTGATCCTCGGGCAGCTCATGGACTGCCTGCTCGACACGCCGGGCCATGTCTCTGGCGGCCACGGCGTGCAGCACAGTCTCCTGGGGCGGCGAGTCTGCCGGCGGCAGCGCCCGCGACCGGCGGCGGAGCCAGTCTATCGCGGCATTGGTGGCGATGCGGTAGAACCAGGTGCTGAAGGCACGGCGGGGATCGAACTGGGAGAGGTTCACCCACGCTCGGAAGAAGGCTTCCTGGAAAGGTCCTCGGCGACATCACCGTCACGGATCAAGCGCTGCAGATAGCCGACGACGGGGCCCTCATAGCGGTGAAAGAGCTCCTCTAGCGCCCGCATATCGCCGCCCGCTGCGGACAATGCGAGGTTCTCATCCGTGATGCCCTGGGTGCCCGGCCCGATGTAGGATAGCGGTTCGCGCATTCCGCGCATGTTCACTCCCCCTCGACATGCTATACGTTTTGGGCCCCCCGAGCGTTCAACATTTCTCCGCGGAATTGGCATCAAGGGGCCTCTGCCGGGGCACGGCGCGAGGCGTTTACAGGTCCCCGGCGAGGCACTTCTGCTTCAGCTCCATGTAGTAGAGGAAGTTGTCATAGGAGATGTCCGGCGGGAACGTGTGGTCCAGTGTTGGGATGTAGCCCCCGTCCTCCACCAGGGGCGGGATCTTCTTCATGACCTCCGCCTCGACTGCCGCCTTGTCCCGGGCGAGTTCTCGCTTGTCGATGCCGCCTGAGAGCGCGAGAGTACTCGGCGCGCAGCCTCACCGGGTCCATATCCGAGGCGATCTCGAGAGGCCAGTGCATGGTGATCCCGGCCTCAATGAGCATCGGGAGCAGGGCCTCGGTGTTGCCGTCGGAGTCCAGCGAGATGATGTTGATGCCGTGGGCGCGGAAGAACTCATTCATCCGCTTGTAGTGGGGCAGGAAAAACGTGCGGAAGGTGTCCGGGGAGAACAGCGGGCCGCTCTTGCACGCGAAGTCCTCGAAGTAGTTGAAGTAGTCGATGTCCACGTCCTCAACCGCGCGCTTCACCGTCTCCATGGTGAAGTCGGCGACGAATTCCACC
>JALGSS010000031.1 GCA_029821745.1 Candidatus Zipacnadia bacterium | reverse complement strand
TCCAGCACAACCTGCCCATCCAAGTGGAGCCTGACGATGGCGCGGTCCATGTAGTTGAGCAGGTTCGCAAAGACCTGCCCGGCTACCGGCTCATCCAGGGCGAAGGACATGTCCACCCAGTCGCCCGGCTTCTCTGCCTTCAGCAGCAGAATGTCGATGCTGGTGAGCTCCGACGTGCCCGCCGGCGCGGGCGGTCGGCTTGCGTATTTCGCCTTCAGGGCCGGGAAATCCAGCCACCCGCTTGGCGGGGCGGGCGCATGGTCGCCCTGGATCAGTAGCGCGTTGCGGCCGGCCTGCCAGACCCCGCCCACGGGTTGCCAGGTTGTGAGCACCTTCATGTTCTCGCTGTCCGCGCGGAAGTCGAGGGTATCGACGAACAGCGCGTATCTGCCGATTCGCTGGGCGATGGTCCGGCGCCAGTTGCAGAAGGGCGTCTTCGGCACTTCGCAGACCGCCAGCGCGGTGTCGCCGACGACCTTTGCGTCGGCCAGGGCGCAGTCCATCGCGACCTGGGGCTCCACCATGCCGTCAGCGCTGGTCAGGACCTGGTTCCCGTACCCGGTCAGCACGCGTGCCCCGTTCAGGCGGTGCTCAAGCAGCGCGAATGTGTGGTACGGGTTCCGCCCGCCGCCGTTGAATCCGTCAATCAGGATGAAGTCTCCGCCGCCATCAACGGCGCTGCGGAAGCTCCCCCACAGGAAGGAGTTCTCCCGGGGTACCCCGCTTCGACGAGCCTTCCACATCGGCTCCGGCATCTCCTGGATCGACCACGTGCCGACGAGATGCTCCGGGGGCGACGCCTGCAACTCCGGGCCGGGCCAGAAGGACTGGCCGATCCGGAAGACGTCCGTATCCAGTTCCGTGCGCGGGACGTAGAACAGCCAGTGAGTATCCCCGGTCAGGTACGCGATCTTGTTGAGCATTGAGATCGGCGCGGTTCGCAGATACGGGTCGGGGATCGTGCCCGTGTACAGGATATCCTGGGTCAGCAAGGCCTTCTGCAACTGCCCGCTTTCGAGGCCCCGGCGATCTCCGCTCAGAAGCATATAGCTCACGATGGGCTCGAAGTACGTGTTGTACCAGAACAGGTGATCGTTGTTCCCGGCAAGCCACGCATGGTGCGCGAGGGCTTCGTAGTACAGGTGGACCACGTCCACGCAATGCTGCCAGATCGGGTTCGGGTAGTCTCTCTGGAAGTAGCGCCCCAGGGAGTAGAGGGAGACGGCAGCCCAATCCCCGTGCCTATTGCCTGTGTTCGCCGCCGGCGCCGTGCGCCCGTAGACGCCCTCGGGAACGCGATGATTGAGCTGGCGCGAGAAGGCGTTCGTGATCTTCAGGCGCTCCTCGTCGGTGAAGACCGGGCTCTCCTCGATCAGATCCCAGAACAGGATCATGTAGTGCGCCGAGTAGTGATATGGGCCCGCGAGCGGGTCCTTCTTGCCCTCGATCATTTCCTGGTCGATCTTGTCGATCTCAGAGAGAGCCTGGGCATCGGGAAAAGCCAGGCGCACCACTTCCCGGGCGAAGAATTCGTCCCCGGTCATGTAGTACTGAGCCATCCGCTTGCTGATGCTGTTCCAGCCGAAGTAGCCGCTGGAGCCGTAGCCCTTCGAGGCGTCCCAGATTTCCACCTGGGTGACATCGCGCTGGATCGGCGTTCCCTCGGGCAGCCTGATTTCAGCCAGCCGGCCGACGCTCAGGGAGTCGCCCTCAGCGGCCTCGGTCAGCTTCTCACACAGGACGCGCGTGGCTTCCTCGACCCCCGCGTCATCGCTACCCCCCGCGAACAGGACATTGTGGCCGTTCCCGAAGGCATTGTGCAGCGACCGGACCACGTAGCCGCCGGGGCCTGGGTACTTGGGGTCAAGGAGCGTATAGAAGCGGTCATAGAGCTCGGAGATCGCGTGGTTTGTGGCACGGCTCCCCAGCATGATGAGGTTGCCTGTGATGGGAACGGCCGCCTGTGGGCTGTCGTCGGTGACGACGGGAACCGTGGTTTCTGTCGCCTGCCGGATGGCCTGCTGGATCGCCTGGGCGGACGCATCGTAGACGCCTGAGGCCGGGGCAACGATGGCGCACTGGGGCTCGCCATCGACGACCAGAGCTGTCTGCAGATGCAGGTCCTTGAGCGTCTCGTACACCGGCGGCACAGGTTTCGGGGCCGGTGGGGGAGGCGTGGCGGGAGGCTCGACGCCGCCGGTGACTGTCACGTTGTCCACCATCACTTTCGGCGTAGGCTGGGCGTGTGTGTACAGGTAGATGCGCAATGTCTTCGCGTTCGCGGGTGCCGTCCTCGTCACGGATCTCTCAGTGAACTCCTCGGCGCTCTTCGCGACCAGGCTCGTCTGCGAGTACACGTCGGCCTCCAGGAAACGGGCCTGGAGGTACGCGCCGGACGTCGTGGAGTCAGGCACGCCTCGTACGCTCACAGAGATGCGGTACGTCTCTTTGGGCGTGACGGGCACGTCCTGGTAGATACCTGTCTCTCGGTCGGCGTCGTCATCCTCGATCAGCAGAGCCCTCTGACCGTCTCCCACGTCCACAAGGGTCAGCCGCAGGGCCTCACTAACGCCGCCATACGTTGCCCAGCCATCAGGGCAGCCATTGGCCGCAACGCCTCCCTCGAAGGAGGCATTCTTGATGGCGACAGGCACCGGCGCGCTCCATGCCTGACAGCAGAAGACCATGAGAATGGTGCAGACGACAACTGACACCTGTCGCGTCATGGACATGACGGCCTCCCGGACGGACCGGCTGATAGAGTTTGGTTAGCGCTTTTGCAGGGCAGACGTCGATCAGAGGAAGTCCTCGCGGATCGGCGAGAAGCTGTCCATCAGGATGCAGTCTTCCAGCACTGTCACCTTGTGGGGCACGTCCGGCGGCACACAGTACCCCTCCATCGGGCCAAGCTGTTTCGTTTCATCCCCGATGTGGGCAATGAGTCTGCCCTCCAGCACCGTCGACATCTGCTCATGCGGGTGCGCGTGAGGCGGCGCGTCGGCGCCCTCCTTGAGGCGGAACAGCACACACATGACGTTGCCCAGGGTCACGACCTTGCGGGCGGAATACTCATCGGTGATCTGCCAGTCTATGTTGTCCCAGTCGAAAAAGGCGGTATCCATCTCAGCGCCTCCAGTGATATTGTGGGGGCGGGGTGCCTCAACGGGCCCTGAATAGGGAGGTTTCGGCGGCGGGTGCGCGAACCCCTCCCCCAAGAATACCTGAGGAGGTCCGAACCTGTGAAAGTCAACGCGTCCGCCTGGCAGGCCCAGCGCGAGGAGCTCAAACGACGCATTCTCGAGATACTGGGGCCCTTCCCCGAGGAAGTCCCCGATCTCGACCCGAGCACGGTGGAAGAGACGCAATGCGACGGGTATATGCGCCGCAAGGTGCTGTACCAGACGCAGCCCGGGGAGAGCGTACCCGCATACCTGATGATCCCCGATGGCATCACCGGCCCCCGTCCGGTGGCATTCTGTATCCACCCCACAACCCGGGGCTCAGGCAAGGATCGCGTCGCGGGCGTCTGGGGCATTGCGCCCCACACGCCACCCGATGCGAGCCGCTCGTACGCCCATGAGTTGGCTCAGCGCGGGTACGTCGTCCTCGCCCCGGATTTCCTCACGGATGGCGAGCGCGTTTACCCGGGCTGGAAGCCATACCACACGCGCCCCTTCTACGAGGCCAATCCGGAGTGGTCGGCCGTTGGGAAGAACATCTGGGACGCAATGCGCGGCATCGATTTCTTGGAGACCGTGCCGGAGGCCGACATGTCACGGATCGCGACTGTCGGCCACTCCTTCGGCGGGCATCATTCCGTCTTCATCGCCGCCTTCGATGATCGGGTGTCATGCGTGGCGGCCAACGGTGGCGTGATGGCGTGGTACACCAAGGGCGCTGAACTTCACTGGGCCCGGCCGCTGGATAGTTGGTACACGTACATCAACAAGCTGCGCCCGTATCTCGAGGATGAGAGCGTGGCTCTGCCGTTCCGCTTCTACGAATTCATGGCGTTGGTGGCTCCCCGCCCGATCCTCTCGATGAGTTCAGACGAGGACGGCGAACGGCTTGAGGACATGGGCTTCACCTATACGGAAGCGCGCAAGGTGTGGGGAGCCCTGGGAGCAGCGGACCGGGCCATGTTCTACCACTATCCGGGGCCGCATGACTTCCCGACGAACGTGCGTGACATCGCTTACGCCTGGCTGCACCGCTGGCTGTGCAATCCCGGGGAAGAGGTATAGCTGCGGATGGCCTCCCTGGCGCGAGTTCTGCTGGCCTTGTGCACCTGCCCGCTCCTGGGGGCCATGCTGGGGCGCGCTACACTCACCGCCCTCATGGGGTCGGCATCCTGGGATTCGCTGGGGTGGTGGGCGGGGCTTGCGGTGGGGCTGGCATACGCGGTCGCTGTGCTGCGGCTTTCCATGCGGGGCCCCAGGCGGACGGACCGTGTGGTGGGGGACATCGTCCTGCTGGCGCTGGCCGGGATGGCCGCTGCGGATTTCGTTGCTCAGTTGTCTCGGACAGAAGTCGGCCGGCTCTTGCCGGTGACGGGGGTGATGTATGTATTCGGACTGCTTGTGGTGTTGCGCAGGTTGAGGCGAGCGGCCCTGTAGCCGGCGTCTCGACGCACACAATGAAGCCCCCGGCGGGTGCATTCACCGGGGGCTTTGTTTATTGCTCGTGTGTCTGGCGATGCTACAGGCTCGGCATCCGCCGGGAAGCCGTCCGGTGGGAAGCGGCGAGGGACATCAGCTCCGCGGCGTTGGTCCTTGCGACCAGTACATGGTAGATGCCCGCGTGCTCCCAGGAGACGATTGAGCCGCTGCGCTCGGCGCGGACCCAGTATCGGGTGCCGCCGTACGCCACGGGTCTCAGGCCGGTCGTGCCGAAGGTATCGGCTGGGATCAGGAATTCGGACACTCTGCCGCGGTCATCGAGGCGATAGAGGGTGTGATCGACGAATTGCCCGGCGTGCGGGATCAGCCATCGTGCGACGGGGGCCCACTCATTGTTGAAGGGGCGCGGCGTGACGACTCCGTAGACCTGGGCTCGCGTGCCTGTTGCATTGGAGAAGCGGAGTTCAGCCGCCATGTGATGCCGCACCAGCATCTGCGTCATGCCGGCCTGTTGACCGACGCAATGTGACCGCCAGGCTCCGGCTGCCATGATCAGAAGGAGGCCGGACGCGGCAAGCGCCGGGACGGCCCCGAACCTGCGCACACGGGGCTTGCTTGCTGTGGCCTGCGCAACGCCGTCCGCCTCGTCCAGCGTGGCGACGAGACGCTGCCACGACCCCGCCGGCGGCTCGACTTCGGGAGAACGAGCACCCACGTAGGCCTTCGTAGCGAGAATCCGGCCCGCGACGGAGCTACACTCGGCGCAGTGGGCGACGTGCGCCGCCACACGGCGCTGTTCGCGCCCTGACAGCTCACCGTCCACGAGCTGGTTGATGTGGTCATTTGTGATTGGGCAGGCGCGCATAGTCCTCGAACCTTAGATCATGCCGTTCGCTTCCGCGTACTCGGCAAGAGATTCCCTGAGCAGGCGTCTGCCGCGGAAGATACGACTGCGGACGGTGCCCAGGGGGATATTCAGGGCCTGTGATATCTCCTTGTAGGACAGGTCATGCATGTCCGAGAGTATCACAGCTTCCCGGAATTCTTCGGGGAGCGCAAGCAGCGCAGGTCCGATGGTCTCGTCGGGGACGTCAACGAGTAGCTGTTCCTCGGGAAGTGGATTGGGCGAACGCTCTTGGGGTATCCGCCGCGCCCCCCCATCTGTGATATCTTCCCAAGCCAGCGTCTCCGGGCTTCGGCAGGACCGGCGGTAGCGGTTGATGTGTGTGTTGGTCAGAATCCTGAGCAGCCAGGCCCGGAAATTCGTCCCCAGAGAGAACTGATCGAAGGCAACGTATGCTTTCAGTACCGCTTCCTGCGTAAGATCCTCGGCGTCGGCGTAGCTGCCGGTCATGCGCAAGGCGGCATTGAAAACATCGCGGTGGTGCTTCGCCGCGAGCCGTTCGAACTCATCGCGCTTGGCGCGCTGTCGTCGTTCTTCCACGCTATGGAACAGCCGCACTAGTCATACCTCTCAACGAAGACCTTGAGGGACCTTACGCTTGGCTCGTTGGCATTAAACGCGCTCAAGAGCAAGCATGGTTCCCGAGAGACCCGGGAAATCTCCTCACGGTCTGGAGTTTGCCCTCTACTTCAGACGAATCGAGGACCGTTCCTGTTCCGGTGAAGACAACCGCTTGACCGCGTAGCGCACGTACCTGCGGCTCCAACGGAAGGCGCGGATCACCGTGTCCATGTGGTTCAGGAACTGCTCCTCTTCCTCTGTGAGCAGATCAGGCGTTCGGCGCTGCTTCAGCTTGTAGATGGCTTTGATGTCATCATCGACCATCCACGGGAACACCAGGGCTGTTGCAGGATTCGAGCCGATGCAAAACGCCGATGTGAAGTCGATCAGAATGGGCTTGCCGTCCTCGGTCACGAGGATGTTGGCCAGGTTCTTCAGGTCGCCGTGGACGACGCCACATCCGTGCAGTTCGTCGACGGCCCGTCTCAATCGGACGTAGAATTCCTTCGTGAGCCACTCGGCGGGCGCCGTTGTCGCGGGAGCCGCCTCGACATACTCCGTTACCAGCGCGCACGGGCCCAGGCCGCCACTCGCACTTGGCACGGCGTCCATCCGGGCCGCAAGCTGCATGGCCGCGCGCTCACGCCCGACGAGGTACGCCCCGAGGGCGCGCTTGAACAGGTTGCTGCCGGCGGCGTAGTCCTTGACCACGTACCGGTGCCCGTTGACGCCAACCAATCTGACCTCCGGGCGGGCACGTTCACCCGGGCGTAACACCTTGATGGTCAGCGCGTCGAGATTCTCGCGGCACAGTTCCTTGGTTTCACTCATGGTCCGTCGCTTGGCCGGCGCTTTCTTGTTCTCTCACCCGCACGGGAGACCATCTGGGTGCGGAGTAGATGGCGTCGTACGGGCAGCATTTCTGGCACTCCAGGCAGGCCACACACCGGTGGCCGCCCACTTCACGGCGAGGGTCGAGGCCCTGCGGACAGCGCTTCACGCACAGCATGCAGTCCACGCACTTGCTCTCGTCCCAGCGGATCTCCCACGCGCTGATCCGGCTGCAGAGAGAGAAGATGGCGCCCAGCGGGCAGATAACCGCGCAGAACGGTCGCCGCCAGAAGATCATCGCGACCACCGTGACGAGAAGGATGCCCTGCTTCAGCCACCACCATTCGTGCATCATCGGCCGCAGGTCCGGGTTGAGGAGCGGCTGCAACAGGCCCCCTTGAAGAGCCCC
Organism: Candidatus Zipacnadia bacterium; assembly: GCA_029821745.1. Lineage (GTDB taxonomy): Bacteria > Armatimonadota > Zipacnadia > Zipacnadales > JABUFB01 > JALGSS01. Next base: position 10,552 of record JALGSS010000031.1, on the reverse strand, counting down.
CATCGGGCATAGCTTCGAGAACCATGGCACGTGCGTATAGTAGGGAACCACCAGCACGAGAGCGACTAACACGCCGTAGCGCACATACGACCACGCGGGCCGGATCAGGAGCTTCTTCTTGCGCAGGCGGCCGATGAGGTCCTGGAGGAAGCCGAAGGGGCACAGCCACCCGCACATCATCCGCCCGAATAGCCCGCTGAACAGCAGAAGTGTGCCCACGGTGTACACTGGGATGGCCGCCCACAGGCCTCTGATCCCGGACCCACTCAGCGTGTACCCGGCATTGCTGGCGGCGTTCTGCAAGACGCCGAGGGGGCAGGCGAAGTTGGCCGCCGGACACGACCAGCAGTTCAGCACCGGATAGCAGAAGCCCTTCCAGGCCCGGAGAATGTAGCTATTGGCGAAGACGAGGGACAGCACTTGGACGGCAAATCGGTGTCTTAGCCACCAGGGGGGCTTGGATCTGCGTCGTCCAGACGGGGTCTCTGAGAGCATCTTGTACCGATCTGCGCGATTTTGGCGTGCTTCGTTCCTTGCCACGGACCTGCTCTTGTTGGGTGTGGAGGCCGCGTCGCGACCTCGGTTCCGCGTGTCACGTACCAAACGCAAGTGACCCCGGACGGCCCTGGGTTCGCCCTTCCACGCACGGGTTATCCGTCAGTGTGACCCGCTCGTCAGGCCGATGCAGGCGGTGCACAGGTTATTCGCCTGCTCCTTCACGTCGAGCCACTCGCCTCGGCGCAACCCACTGAATATCAGCGCCGCTGCCAGACACACCGCCAACAGCCAGAGATATGACTTCAACGCTGCAAACCCCTTCGCTCAGCACAGGGCTCTGAGGAACTCCAGATCATCCGCGATCGACTTCGTCTTGTCGCCGGTCTCGTCATAGGCGAATTCAATCGAGATGTCACCCGCGTAGCCGTTGTCCTTGAGTATGCCGATAATGCTTGGGTAGCTCGCTTCGCCCATCGCCAGGGGGACTCGTTTGACCGGCTCGCCCTCGGTGTCCGGCGTCTCGGAGTAGTTCTGCGCGTGCATATGCACGACCCACGGCAGCACCGTCTCCAGGCGCTGCTCCGGCGTCTGCCCATCCCGGTGGGATGCAATCTGGTAGTTGAGCCGGAAGTTGCTGCGGTCGACTTCCTCCATCAGTCTCTTGGCTGATTTACCGGTGTCGGCCAGTGTGCCTCCGTGCATCTCGACTGCGAAAGTCATACCGAGTTTCTCGGCTCGAACGCAGGCCTCTCTGGCCTCAGTGACGGTCCGGTCCCACACGTCATCGTCTGCGTCGGCCGACGGTACGTCTGAGGCCCACACGCGTACCAGGGGCGTCTTGAGCCACCGCGCGATATGCAGCACGTCGCTGAGAGCGATATCCAAGTCGTTCTTGGTGCTGCCGAACCGCAGATACGACCCGAAAACGTACGGCGTCACCTTCGCGCTCTCGATAAGCTTCATGGTGGCGCGCATACGATTCTCGTCGAACTTTTCGGGCACATGCGGCTCACGGCCCCAGACCTCAATCCCGTCGAACCGGAGGTCGGCCGAGACGTTCAGCGAGTGCTCAAGCAGCTTCTTGCAGTACGCGATGGTGCATAACAGAACCCTCAACTGGCACCCGTCCCTTCAGGAGCTGTTGTGTTCTGTGCCCGTGCCCGCTTGCCCCTAGTACGCTACGTCAACGGGCTGTCCTGACGCTGCTGATTCGTGTATCGCCACCAACACGCGCGTGTTGTTCACGCCGTCGTCGGGGTCGACGATGGGCTGCTTGTCGTTCACGATGCAGTCCACGAAATGCAGGATGCTTTCCACGGCGAACCCGCCCGGCTTCCCTTGGACATCCGTGGCCGCTACGACGTCGAGATAAGCCGAGCCGGGCGTGGACGAGAACGGTTGCAGTTCGCTGCTGGAGAACTCCTGCACCATTCGGTGCGAACTCACGTCGGCGAACATCGTGCCCTCAGAGCCAACGAACTCAGCCTTGAAATCGAAGACCGTCGGCATCGCATCCGACATGATCCAGCAGTTCTCGATGTGGGCTACGCCCCCGCCCTTCAACTCGCAGATCGTGTGGAAAAAGTCGGGCGTGTTGATCCCTCGCTCCGCCAGTACCCGCGATCGGGAGACCGAATACACCCGGGTGACCTCGTCGTCGAACAGCCATCGGACCAGGTCGATGGAGTGGGAGCCCAAGAACCAGATGACCGTGGATGCTCCGCCCCACGACAACATCCCGGTCGGGACGTAGATCGTGTCGTTCAGGCGGAGGGTCATCATCTGCGGCTCGCCGACCTCGCCCGCCTCGATTGCGGACTTGATGGCGTACATCGCCGGGTTCCAGCGATTGTGGAAGTCCACCATGAGCGTGACGCCGTTTGCCTTGGCAGCGTCGGCGATCACCTGTGCGTCCGCCACTGTAGTCGCCATCGGCTTCTCGATGAGCACGTGCTTGCCGGCTTCGCAGGCCGCCACTGCTACCTCGCGGTGGAGGAAGTCCGGCGTCACCACCGAGACGGCATCAATGTCAGCGCGCGACAGCAGTTCCGTGTAATCAGTCGTGGCGTGCGGGACGCTGTACTCCTGCTGACGACTCTCCAGCAACTCCTCGTTCTTGTCGCAGACGCAGACGAGATCTGCGAACGGTGACGATGAGTACGTGATGAGATGTGTCTGACCCCACACGCCGAGACCGATGACGCCGAAACTCTTCGTAGCGCAGGACAAGTGCGGTCACCCTCCAGGGAACGAACGTTTTACCGGCGATTATAAGGTATCCTGATTCGCGTTGTCAACGAAGCTCGGCTTCCCCTTCAGAGTTGGCCTGGTCGGTGCCACGAACATGGTGCACGGCCCGGCCATGTCAGGCATCGCGGCCGTTGCGGCGACGGGCTGCGCTTGTGGATATATTACGTCCTAATATATTGTTTTTCTAACATTTTCAGATTGGGCATTGACGGCAGCGCTCTACCTGGAATATAGTAAAGCTCAAGGAGTGCTCTATGGAAGCTCTGAACTTGCTCTCGGCAATTAAACCAGCCTGCGGGGGTGCTAACCGATGCACGAGTACCTAGCTCGGTACCTCCGAGGGTCACAGCATCTGACCTTCGTAGCACTTGTCGCAACAGCGGCGCTGACCTTCGGTCTGCGCCAGGCGCTTGGCATTCCCTTCCCCTACGAACTCCAGGCCGTTCTGCTGGTGTGGGTGGTCATGGGCGTGCTATCGAAGTGGACGGCCGACAGAGCTCCGGATGCGAAGGCCGCGGAGCGCGTCTACTTCGGCTCCTTCCTTTTCGGCGGACTCTGTGCGACGCTCGTGGCTCACTACTCGAGCGGGATTGAGTGGATCGGCCCGATCTGCTACTCCTTCGTGGTGATCTACGCAAGCCTGCTGCTCCGCCCGCTTCTGGCCGGCATCGTCATTGGCTGGTCCATCGCCCTCTACGGGGCCATGGCGGCGCTGGAGTACTCAGGCTACCTGCCTCACTACCGCCTGTTCGCTCCCCAGGCGGAGCTATTCGCAAGCCCGGTCTACCTGTTGACGATGATCCTGCTCGCCGGGATGCTCTTGGCGTTGCTGGGCCACGCTCTGGTGACGCTGGCCCGAGCCTTGAGCGCGGAGCACAGGACTCAGCAGCACACGAGCGCCAAGCTGGAGTGGTTGGCCGAGACGCTCGAGCAACGTGTCAACGAGAGAACCTCGGAGTTGAAGCGGGCTCAGGACCAACTGGTCCAGGCCGGCAAGTTCGCGGCCACGGGCCAGTTGGCTGCAGGACTCGCGAGAGAGTTCAATAACCCGCTTGCCATCGTCAAGGGATTCGCGGACCTGGTGATGTATCGCTACCGCGACATGCTCATGGAGTCGGACGGAGAGTTGGCGCAGCTCGCCACCTACATTGAGCAGATTCGGGTCGGGGCGGAACGGTGCCACAACATCGTCGAGGCCATCACTCAGTTCGCGAACCCGGCTGCCGACCGTGAGTGGACGACCTTCGACGTGAACGACGCCGTCAGCGCGGCCGTTGCCGGCGAGCACCAGCGGGCCCGTCGCTGCAACGTCCAGGTCCTCACGCATCTGGGCACGAACCTGCCGCCGGTCGAGGGCAATGCCGAGCTCTTGCAGCAGGCCGTGTCGGCCGTTGTCGCCAACGCCATCGACGCGAGCCGGCAGGGCGACTGCGTCTGGGTGCGGACAATGACGGAGGGTGTCGCACAGAAGATGCGCCAGGTCGTGGTGCTCATCGACGACTATGGCGATGGAATCCCTGAGGACGAATTGGCGCGGGTCTTCGAACCCTTCTACTCGGGGAAAGAAGTGGGTGCAGGCCTTGGGCTCGGGCTCTCAGTCAGTGAAGCGATCATCAGGGAGCATAGCGGGTCCATTGAGGCCGAGAAGCTGCCTGACGGAGGCGCGCGGTTCCGGATTACCTTGCCGACCACGATGAGACGGGCACAGGAAGCACCTGGTGGGGCCGCATCGGGGGGCGCCATTGCGAGCAGAGCCGAGACAGGTCTCACGGCCGAAGCGATGCAGGGAAAGTAGACCTGGGCCCACGCGACGATGCATGGGAGAGCGTCCACGGATGACCCTAGGATTGGGGGATAGAGAAATGGGCATACAAACCCGCAGTCGAGACGCAAAGAGGATTGTCCTGGTCGAGGACGAAGGCGCGCTCAGCCTGCTACTGGAGAGCGCGCTGGGAGAACATGGCTACGGGCACGAACTCGTGATCTGCAAGACCGGGGAACAGGCGGTTGATGCGCTGGAGGAGCAGGATTGTGACATCGTTGTCACCGACCTGCGTGTGCCGGGCAAGATTGACGGCCTGGACTTGATCAAGTGGCTGCGCCGCCGCGCCTTCGAGATGCCGATCGTCGTCATGACGGCCTACTCGTCGCCTGATGTCCTGCGCGACCTCCGGTATCTTGAGATCGATACACTCGTGCGCAAGCCATTCGATCTCGACAACATGGTGGACCTGATCAGCTCCTACCTCGCCGCCCCAGCCAGGCAGCTAGCGACAGCCTGACCGCTGCCACGCGCGCCCGCAGCAGGCGTAATGGCAGAGGGTGACGGAGGCACGGTTGACAGGCCGGCGGCACCGCTCAGTCGTGCCCCGCCGGAAGGGCGCCAGGCCAAATTCTGGTCCGGCGGGGGATGCTGGACGGCACATCGCGACCTGGCAATGCGAAGGGGGCCCACAATCGTGGGCCCCCTTCGCGCATTCTCTGCTCGGGTGGCGTCTACTGCTGGAAGTACTTGTTCCGCAGGTCATTCGCAAGCTCGTCTTCAGGCTCCCCGGCCAACGCCGCCTTCAAGGCTGCTGCGGCCTCCTCCGAGTTCCCCTCGATGATGGCAAGCACGCACCGCAGTCCGTTCCCGTAACCTGATCGGGGCGAAAGCGCCAGGCCCTTCTGGACCAGAGACGCGGCCTCCTTGTCATCCTTCCCTGCGTTCAGCAGCCAGCCGGCGGTCGCGAAGTAGCCCAGGGCGTCGTCCGGGAACTTCTCCGCCGCGTCACGGAAGTGGCCGAGAGCCTGGTCCGGTTCGTCCATGAGCCCGGCGACCTTCCCCAGCAGCACGTGGTCCTCGGCTTCCTCGCTGTACTTCATACGCCGCCGGACGATCTGGGCGATGGCGGGCCAGTCGTCCTTCTGGTAGGCGATCCCCATCAGCGCGTTGTATTGATCCCTGGCAAATGGGTTCTCCGCGATGGCCTGCTCGAGTGTGGCCGTGGCCAGGTCGTGCCTCTCAGCGAGAATCTGCAACATCCCCAGCATCTTCGCCGTTGAGCGTACCGCCGCAGGCCACTTCTCGCCGATGCCCGTCAGCTTCTCCGCAAGAGCCCGGACCTCGGCCGTCGCCTTCTCCTCCGAGGCCTTGGGGTCGGCCGCCCCCATCAGCGTGAGCACGGCCCGGAACCCAGAGAAACACACTTCCGACAAGGAGAGCACGAGGTCGCCTTCGACAACGGCTCTCCTACTGTCGAAGAAGGTCTGACCATCCTCCACGACGGCCGTTCGCAGGGCGGACCCGTCGCCGAGAATGGTGGCCGCCGTCAGCGTGTGACCCAGGACGATCCCGACGATCGCCGACAGCAACTCCGGTTCCTGTGGCGCCAGCGCGCTCGCGCGCTCAATGTTGCTGACGGCCTCTCGAGCAAGCAGGATCAGGGCATCCGGCTCTCCCGGCGGAGCGTCGAGGGCGCCCAGCGCTAGCTGTCTTGTCTTCTCCCACGGGATGATCTCCAACATGGCCACGACGGACGACCGGCCAACCGTCGCCTTGCCCTGCCTCTTCATGGCGTCCCGGCTGATGAACTGCGCGAACTGGCGTCTGATATGAGCGCTTGCCGCCTCGGCGAACCGGACGCGTGGCTCCCAGCGGTCGGGGGCCAGTGCGGCGGCAGCGCGGAGCACCTCGCATGCTTTCAGCGGCTCGCCCGCCTCGTTGAGACACACTCCCAGGGCCACCTGCGCAGCAACATCATCGGGGGATTGACCGACGAGTTGCGCGAACAATCCCGCTGCGCGCCGGTACTGGTCGGAGGCCTCGGCGTCGCGGCCGACGGCATCCAGCACCTTGGCGTACTGCAGCACGGCCTGAGGTGTGGCGTCTGCTGCGAGCGCCGCCTCTCCGCGAGCCTTGACGACCGCCGGAACATCCTCCCCCAACTCGAGCAAGTCCCGGTTGATGCTGAGTTCGGCCTCGTATGTAACGTTCACCCGGATGCCGTGGACATCCGCCCGCAAGGCAGCGACGTCAATGTTCTCTTTGGGGACGCCCACGCGGTCCGGCAGGACGCCCGGCAACTCCTCAAGCTGGAACTCGACGACTGCGCCGAGCACTTTCTCGTCCTCATCCGAAGCCAGCGTCACCTTCACATCTTTGAACCATCCCGTCGCATTGAGCGCGCGTACGGCGGCGTCGATAGCGTCGGTGCGCAGTGGCTCACCAACCTTCAGGCCGGACGTTTGGAGCGCCTCGTCGGCACGTACGATGGCAAGTCCGGTGAAAGCGACGCGAGACACCCGTGCCTCATGAATCTTGACGGTCAGGTTGCCTTGCGCGTCTGCGGTTGCTCCGGTGACGACCCCGAACAGCCCCGCGTCCTTGTAGGCATTCGCGATCCGCTGGACGTCACGCTTCAAGACGGCCGGGTCGAGGAAGATCCCGCGCTGGGTATGCATGGCCCCCAGTATCTGCTTGTCCGTGAGCAGCGAGTTACCGGCGAACGTGATCTCGCGCACGCGGGGGCGCTCGCGCACGCTTACCTTCAGCCTGAGGCCGTCATCGCTCCGCTCGGGGTCCACCTCTACGGCATCGAAGTATCCGAGCTGCAGGATCTTGGCCTGCATCTTCGTGACCAGGGTCGGTAGATCGCGGGGTACCCGTCCCACACTCGCGAGAGGTCTGACGGCCTCGAGGATCGTCTTGATCGGCACCGTCCGGGCGCCGGTGACGTCGATGCTCAGGATCCTGTCGGGCGCGGCCAGAGCGAATGTCTGCAGGCAGAGCACAAGAGCGACGAGGGTGGTGACGGCCAAAACACAACGCAGTCTATGCGACAGCATGATCCCCTCCAGGGCCCGGGGCAGGTGGCTGGAACGTTGGCGGGTCGGTTGTTTTGTGGGCGGTTCCGGTCGGCTGAAGCGGCCGGGGCGCGCGGCTTCCTACGGCGCGTCTCCCTCGGTTGGCGGCTCCGTATGCGGGGGAGCCTCGCCTCGCGCTTCGGCGGCGGCTCGTGCGATGGCCCGTACCAGTTCGGGCTGCGTCGGGTCTGCGGCCATCTGTCTGACCAGCTCGCGTGCTCGGTCAGTGTCAATTCGCGTCAGGGCCTCGATAGCCGCCCAGCGCACATCCTCCGCCGCGTCGTCCAGTGCCACCTTGAGCACGCCCACCGAGTCATCATCGGCGGTGGCACCCAGAGCGCGGACCGCTGCTTGCCGGACGTGCCAGTCAGGATCGGCGCTCAGGGCGCTCAGCAGCGGCGCGTTGCTTGGGTCGCCGACCACCCCGATCGCCTTCACGGCGGCAGTACGCACGGTCGGGTCGCCGGCCTCGACAGCCTTCTTCAGCGCCGGGAGTGCCCGTGGATCGCCCGTCTCGGCCAGGGCTTCCGCGGCTGCTCGGCGCACCTGATGGCTCTCGTCATCGAGAAGCTCGATCAACCGCGGCGTGGCCCGGGCGTCTTCCAGCTCCTTGAAGGCCCACGCGACCGCCTCCCGCACTTCGGCGGCCGGATCGTCGGTGTAGCTCAGGAGCGCCACGGCCGCGACCTCGCCCCCGATCTCGCGCAGCGTCCAGGCGGCGGCGCGGCGCACTGACGGACGCTCGTCGTGCAGCAGCTCCACGACCAGGTCCGTGGCGCTGGCGTCGGCGATCTCGCGGATTGCCCATGCGGCGGTGGCGCGTACGTTGGCGTTCTCGTCTCCCATCGCCGTGACGAGAACCGGGATGGCGTTGCGGTTGCCCCGCCGGCCCAGCATCAGCGCGGCCTCGCGGCGCACATCTTCATCCGGATTCTCAAGCGCCAGGCGCATTTCGGCCAACTCCGCCGGATGCGCAGCGGGTGGCAGTGACACCACGGCCTCGGTGAGGCGCTTGATGAAGTCCGCCAGACCGTCCTCCTCGGTGTCGAGGCGGTAGGTGATCAAGGGCGCGCGTTCGGCGCTGAAGGGACTCGGGGTGCCTTCCTTAGCGATGAGGATGGTCGGCTTGTCAAGCCCCTTGGCGTACCCCAACTGGTACATCACGTTCGCGTCGTGAGCAGTGATGTCGGCGATGATCAAGGCGGCTCGGGCCAGGTTCTGGTGGATCGGCTCTACGAACGGCGCAGTGAGGAACAGGCTCTCCCCTCGGACGCACAGGTAGCTGTCGGACAACGGGGGAACACTGAAGGCCTGGGCAACACCCTTGGTCCACACGTCTTCATAGAACGGGTCGAGGGGAATGAGTACTCGGCACACGGCTCTGTCTTCATCCACTGCGCGTCAGCACCGCCTTTCGGGCCACGAACCGAGGTCTGCCCCGCGGCCCCCGAAGAGGGGTCACGGCCGCTCTGGCGACAGACCCGTGAACACCGCCTGGCCATCGGGCCCGGGATTGAAGGTCAGCCGGCGAGCAGCGCCGGTGTCGATCTCAATCAGGTAGATCTCCTCATCGTTCTGCCGGTTCGATGCGACCAGCATGCGCCGACCGTCGCGCGAGATGTCGCACAGGCGCTCATTGTACGGGCTGCGCGTAACGTTCGCCAGTTCCCTGCCGTCAAGGCCGACCCGGCATACCTGCTGGTTGCGCTCGAAGTTCCAGGTGAAGTAGATGTATGGCCCGGTCGGATCCCATACAGGGCGGCCCTCCGGAACCGAGTTCTCAACAAGACGCTCGGGATACGTCCCGTCGGCATTCATCACGTAGACCTTGTTGACGCCGTCCCGGTTGCTGAGGGTGGCGATGCGGGAGCCGTCCGGGGACCAGTCGCCCATCCAGTCATCAGACGCCGAGTACGTCAGTCGCCGGATCGTACTGCCGTCGGCGGCGATGACATACACATTGACCTTGCCCTCGCGGTTGGACTCGAAGGCGATCCATTTCCCGTCGGGGCTCCAGACCGGGTGATCGTCGGCCGCGGCATTGTCCGTGACACGCTGCAGCTCCGAGCCGTTGATCTTGACGGTGTAGATCTCGCGGTTCCCGTCCCGTTCGGAGACAAAGGCGAGGCGCTGGCCATCCGGCGACCAGCTTGGTGAATCATCGGCCGCAGGATGCGAGGTGAGCCTGACAAGTCCGCTGCCCGTGACGTCCATCGCATAGATGTCTGTATTCTGGCCGCGGGTCGACGCGAAGGCGATACGCTCCGGGCCGCCGGTGGCCCGGGCCTCCGGGCCAAGGCGGATGCGCTCAATGGCACGCGCGGACTCAACGGCTTCGGGGCTGTGGGGCGCCTGGCGGATCACCTCGCGGAACTGCTCGATGGCCTCTTCGTCCTTCCCCAGTTGCCGGTAGACCCAGGCGAGGGCGTAGTGCGCCTGTGTGTACTTGCGGTCGAGCTTGATGGCGGCCCGCAGCTCGACGGCTGCCTTGGCGGGCCGGCCGCTTCGCTTCAGCGCAAGTCCCTTCTCATAGTGTTGCACAGCTTCCTGCGGCGGCTCGGCAAGAGCCATCGTGGCTGCGAACACCAAGGCCGTGAGGATGATTGCCGACGATCGGGTCATAGTCTGCGACGAACTCCCTCGCCGGCGTCCCAGGAAGCGACGCCAGGGGATTATGTGCTTGTCTCGTCTTGTGGTGGTCGGGCACGGCGCTGGCGGTTGCGGGGCCCTACCAGTCGCTGGCCTCGCTACCGGGGAAGACCGCACCCTCGCGCCAGGCCCGCCAAGTGGTCTCATACCACGAGGCGTCTTCGGGCAGCGGACGCACCGGCGTCACGCCGACATACATTTCGCCGTCCTCCCCCTGCCAGACCTCCAGGATTTCCTCCCGCATCGCGAGATTCTCACTGCGATGCGGCATCTCGACCCCGCGCTTTGTCTCCACGACGCGGTCGCCGCC